>NZ_FMYP01000017.1:0-53873 GCF_900096565.1 Williamwhitmania taraxaci | reverse complement strand
TAAGGATGTTTGATAGTAAGCAAAATGAAATGTTACACAGAGGCACGGAGAACACGGAGATAGCATAATGTTTTTTCTTTTTAGGCCTGAAGGGCCGTAATATAATAGCCGGGGGCGAACCGCGAAGCGGGAAAGCCCTCGGTTAACGAATAAAAATCCACGTAGCGGCGCGCACCACCGGCATCAAATGAGCTGAATCTATTTGCGCCGCATTCACAGAAGAGTTTTGGATGTGCATATTCCATGATTAAGGATGTTTGATAGTAAGCAAAATGAAATGTTACACAGAGGCACGGAGAATACGGAGAAATTTCCGCGTAGCGGATAAAGCATTTACTTTTTTTAATTGCCTCATCGTCTCATTGGCATATTGTCTCATTGGCACATTATCCTGTGTCTCCGTGGTTATTTAGTATTTGTTTTTTTAAATGTCGATAGATCTACATCCATCCATTTTCCCAATACCGTGTAGATGCTATCCTGCATTGGTTGTGGGAAACTTCTGATTCGGGTGCCATGGCTTCCGCCGGGGTTCACCATCTTTACGGCGTTGGTTTTTGTTCCGGGCTCAACGGCCGTTGAGCTCCAAGCATCGTTTTGGCCATAGATGTATAGCATGTAGTTTCCGGAATCTTTTACCCAGCGGTCGATGTCGCGCATCGATTCGGGACGGAAAACGGGTGCATATCCTTTAGGCATGGTAAATCCAAAGGTGATATTTGCGGTATCCTTTAAGTATTGATTAAATGGCTTAATGTCGTAGCCATACATTCCCATTTCGGTCATGGCTTGGTAAAAGAATGGGCGCGATGTTTCCACCTCTCCATCCTCAAAGAAGGTAAATGGGTTAACATCTGCGAAGTGTTTAAAGAGAATTTTGGCCGATGATCCTTTGGCCGGAATGCTATCCACTGGCGTACCCCATTGCCAAAAGGCAAAGGAATATTCGAGCACGCTTAGGTCATACGCTCTTTCGATTCCCATGGAAAATTTCCATCCTTTGGTCTCGGCTAACTTCTTAAATAGGGGTAGAATTGTTGCCTTGTTCTTAAAAAGTTCGAGCTGGTATTGGTAAATCTTTGCTCGTGTTTCGGCTGTTCCAACTTTTTGCAGAAAGGAGTAAACCCGTGGTTCCTCATTCGATTGGTTTAACGGTGCAACGTATGGTACGCTTACGTCTACATCGTTTGGATAAAACCTTCGGTGGAAGATAGTGGTTTGCCCGCTCTTGCTTATGCCGGTAGACGCCCATTTTTTATGGTAGTATTGCTTAAAGGCTTGTATTATCTGGTGCTCATCGGCTGCCGCCTGGCGAATGGTGAGCTTCGACCAGGGGATTGAATCTTTTGGTCGGCTTTGGTCGAAGAATCGGTGCTCAATGGTTAGCTGGTTCGAGCCAAGAATACGCGATAACTCATTGGGGCGGGAGGTATACATGGCATACCCATCAATTACCACCACCATTGGCTTATTGAAATCGCGGTGCGAATAGTAACCCTTGAGCGGGAATGTGGGGCTGTTGGGATCGTTATGATCAATAGGCATCTTAAACCACACCACGTAGGTTGAGGCGAACATAGTGCTATCGTTTTTGATCCGAGAAAAGCTATCCACAAACGAAATTTGGGAGAGTATCTCCTCGGGTGTTTGGGGAATGGGCTTGGCCGAAATTAGAATTACGAATAGGCCAAGCAGTAGGAATGGTGCGATTATCTTCTTCATTTGCGTTTAGTTTACTATTTCAAGGTCTTAAATGTATGGTTTTAAAAGTGTATTTTTAGTGAGAACGATCATCTATTCGAATGATATCATGTTGCCAACTAGTAGCATAAAAAAGAGGCCACTGGTTTTAGTTGCCTCTTTCTGATATTGGTTATAAATACTTACATTTGGTATGTATTATAAGCCGTTATGTTGAATGAAATAAGTGATTGCTCGCGATGGGAATAGAAATCGAACGGAAGTTTTTAGTGATAAAGGAAAAGTGGAATCAGGCTGACAAGGGTCCGGGAAAGTTGCTTCGGCAGGGCTACATCCTCTCCGATCCTGAAAAGACTATCCGAGTAAGGCTTACCGACACCGATGGTTATCTTACCATTAAGGGGATTAGTCGAGGAGCTACAAGGCAGGAGTATGAGTACTTAATTCCACAGGAAGAGGCGGAAGAACTATTAAACAACTTTTCGGCAAATGAAGTGTCAAAAGTGCGCTACAAAGTTGAGGTCTATGGTAAAACTTGGGAGGTGGACGAATTCCTTGGTGCTAATGAAGGATTGATAATTGCTGAAATTGAGCTAGACAGTGAACTCGAATCTTTTGTATCGCCAACCTGGGTCGAGAAGGAGGTAACGAGTGATATTCGCTATTACAACTCTAATATTGCACAAACCCCTTACAATTGTTGGGTAGAAAAATAAAAGTCCCCCTTAGGAGGACTTTTTTTATTCGGAAGGCAATTAGTAGTACTCGTAGGTTCTTTCGGCTACGGCCAATGGTTTTTCATCCTCGAAGAATACGGCTCTAATCCAGTTGAGATTCTCATCGTATTCATACTTTATCATAACCTTTTTCAGTGCCTGTCCATTTGGGGCAATGCGTTCCTGCTTTTTGGAGAAGCCTTTTTTGTTATAAGCAATGGAAAATTTAACGACTAGGGAATCTGCTCCTGTGTAAGATTCTATTTCGGTAACTTGTTCGTCGCTGTTCCAGGTATATCGGTTGTTTTTCGTAAGTTTCCCCTGAGTATCGTACCAAATTGCCCTAATGAATTCATTGTTTTTTGCATACACCCAGTCGGTTCGGTATAGCAACTCTTTAGAAGTGCCGCTATAAAAATTGGTCTCCACAATGTTCCCTTTTTTGTCCGTCTTAATGGCAACCGTTGTTGTAACTGAATCGTGCTCTTGCCAGGTGGCGATGGTTGGGATACCCTCATCGAGCGTTATTAACCAACTTCCGCTTGTGATTCCTTGAGTATTTAAGAGGTCACATTTGAGTATCTGCCCCTGTTCGTCGAAAAGGGCATCGAAGTCGTCGGTCCATCCTATGTTTTTTTTCTCAGATGCGGCAATCAGTTCGCCTTTGATGATCTGTCCATTTTCGTAAACAGCCCAGTAGTTTTGTTCCTTTACCACTTTCACTTTTCCATTTAGTTTTTCGGGCATAAAGTAGTAGGGGGTCCACCAGCCTAAAATTGTTTTTTCGGTCGGTTCATGCTTCTTGCATCCAGTAAAAAGCATTGCAGTGCAAAGCAGCAGTAGCATAATTTTTTTCATGGTGTATGCAATTAGGGTTAATGTTGTGGGGATAAAATATTTTCCCCATTCAGTAAATTTACAACAATAACAATAGAAAGTCAATTTTTTGGATGGATATTCATCCTCTAGTGTTTATGCTTTTGATAGTTGGGTGGGTCATTCTTGGATATTCGATAAGGATTAGCGAAGGATTCTTTGCTAATCCTTTAGAAAAGGGAAAGGTCAACTTGGTCGAAGTGGGAGATTGTTTCAACGCTCGAATCGGTAATAATGGATGCAGGTCCTACACAGTAAATCTTACCTGCGCGTGCATTTATAGCTGCCTTAAGACCTGCCAACGAGTCTTCTGCTACTATGCACAAATCGGGAGGAAGGTTAATCTGTTTTGCTGCTTCAATAAATAGATCGGGGAAGGGTTTACTACGGTATTCTCCATTGTCGCATATTATGGTGTTGGACCGAAACCATTTATGCAGGCCAAATTGCTCAATATAGAAATGCACATTAACCGCAGGAGAAGCCGTTGCTATGGCACATCTCACACCCATGGTTACTAGATTGTTCAGCAGATTTATAGCTCCAGGGGCAAGGGTCATCCCGTGCTGCAGGCAAAGTTCTCTGTATATGAGTTCCTTTTCATCGGCATACATGGCGATGTTTTCCTGTGTTAGTTGGTTCTGGGAAATTGCAGGCAGTATATCCTTATTCATTTTCCCATGAATTACATGGGCCATCTCTTCATGGGTGAGTGAGTAACCATGCCTTTCCAGAAATAATCCCCATGCTTTATCGTGCAGAGGAGTATCCCAAAAGAGAGTGCCATTAAAATCAAAAATAAAACCTTTGTATGGCATTGAATAAAACTATTGCTTAAGATTAACGCCTTTTTGACGGTAACCAGAATCAGACAAAAATAGCAACAACCCAACTCCGATGATTTATCCGGATTGTGTTGTTGCTATGTGTAATTGTCGCTTTGCAGTAACCGCAGCGCTAAGCTTTAAAAATCAGGTTTAAAATAATATTTTTTCTCTCCTTAAGAAACGCCTTATACTCTCGTTGTTTAAGACTAAACATGTTTGCAATGATTGGTTTTGCAATGAGCGGGTAAGAGCAAAGAGAGAGAAGGTTCACAATAAATTGGCTTGTGGAAATCTCATCAATAGTACCATTTGCAATTTCCTTCTTCAGTTCAGGCACAAACTTCTCTTTCATGAGGTTCTCGAGTTCTGGGGAGAGTATCCTAAACTTAGGATTCTCATTGCGGTTAATCTCGGTAACAATAAATACATCCACGTAAGGATATTTCATTGTGGCCTCGGTGAACATCTCAATAAATGACGATACCTTTTCTTTAAAGGGTGCGTCCGATGATACTACATCGGTAAGGCGCGAGGCAAAGTTGTTGAGTGCATCTTGTAGCACCAACTCGAAAAGTTGCTCCCTAGTACGGAAGTAGTAATGGATGAGAGCTCTATTAACCCCGGCTTTAGTGGCAATCTCCTGGGTTGTGGCATGAAACTTTCCTTCTGCAAAGAATACCTCCTTAGCGGTTTCCTTGATAAGTTTTTCAGTCAGTTTGTCTTTGTGTCGCTTTACCATAGATTTGATAGTTTAGGGTGTGTTCGTTACAAATATATTGACACCAAAGTTTAACACAAGCAGACTGCGCTGTTTTTTTTATTTTTTTTGACAAAAGGATGCTTTTCTGACTGAAACGGATTGTTTTTCTCATTGCAATATGAGAAAACAAATGGGTATTTCCCTCTGAGTTTCCCATTATACACCAATAACTCACTATGGTTTATTGGGATAATATCTTAAATCGATGCTCTTCAAACGATTTAATGTATTGATCCACATAGTCATTTCTGGTCTTCAGCTTATACTGCATAATAAACCGAGGATGCGAAAGTGGTATAATTTCCCGGAAGAAACCCTTTGTTTCATTCAGTTTATTCAGATACTGGTAGTTTTTCCCCTCTCCAAGACAGTAACAAACATCGGTTCGAAGGCCCAAGGAGATTAGACTTTTCATATGCTCCTCGATATAAGGGTCTAGTGCATTCTGTAAGGCACGGTTATCGTAGTAATTAATATTCTTCCCATCGAGGGTAAACCCAAGCGGACATACCGAATTGAAATAGAACTGCTCATAAAACTTTTCGGGCCCACCAAAGGCGGCAATCATTTCGTAGATAAATACGGAGGAGAGTTCTGGCCTAGGAGTAAATGCGTTTGGAATGCTGCAATCTTCGGCCAACCGGATTGGGTCCGTAAATGGGATGCCGGTGATACCAGCGCCATATCTACCTGGGTTGATTCCTAGGATAAGCACTCTTTCGTTGTTGTCGCTGAAGTATTTCGTGTAAAACTGAATGATCAACTGTTGTACCTCTTTCTGCTCTGCCGGGTTCAGCGTTTTGAATCCAAGAGGTAATCCCGATGGTCGTACTAGGGTTAGGTTCTGTTCGACAATTTTTGCGGCAAATGTCATACGGTTAGGTTTTTGGGGTAAGGCTGACTTTTCTTTATATTTAGTTTTGAAATATATATATTTTTGTGATGGATGCAAATATTTCGCATATATGATCAACCAATCTAATGGCTACGATGGATTTTAAAATCTTTAATTTATACGGAGATATTACACTGGGGTTAGTATTACACCTATAAACATTTATGCTATTGCATTTTCGAAGACACAAAAACTATTTGGTCTATGCTATTTACAGTTCGATCTTGCTGTCATTACCCATTATTTTTTTGTATAATTGATCCTCAAAATATTGTGCGATTAATGGTTCGATTGAGTGTCCTGATTTTATTTTCGCTTCAAATCCTTTTATTCGGAGGGTTAACTTGTCGTGCGGCTGAAAGTGTTGATACCGTTAAACTACGTGCGGCCCTTAAGAGAACTGATCACCTTATTTCAACAGGGGCTTACGATTTAGCCTTTCAACTGGCGGATAGTTTGTATGCGGTGGCAAAGAAGGCGGGTTTGGCAAACACCCAAGGGTTAGCCTTGAATCGGATGGGAGTTGTTTTGCGATGTAAAGGCGATTTAAGTCATTCACTTATCATCCTGAACCAAAGCCTTGGCATTGCGGATTCACTTCATAACCAAGATCTCATCTCAAATAATTATAACAACATTGGGGCAGTCAACCGAATGTTAGGAAATTATCCGTTGGCGCTCCGCTGTTACCTCAAATCGCTAAAGATTAAGGATGAATTACATGACCTAGATGGGATGGCCGCTGTACTCAATAATATTGGGATAGTTTATCTCTATCAAGAAGATTACGATAAGGCGTTGGATTACTACGGTCGATCTCAGGTTATCTCCCAAAAGATTAAGGATATTCCCGGACAAGCCATTTCCTACATTAATATTGGCGAGGCATACCAAAAGAAAGGGAATAATTCCGATGCGATTGTTTTCTACATGAAGGGGCTCGAGTTGAGCGAGCAAATTGGTGACCGCGATAATCAAGCCGTTATTTCAAATGAACTTGGGAATATCTATAAAAGCAAAGGCGACTGCAGTTATGCGTATGAATTTTATGCAAAGTCGTTGCTTGTATTCGAACAGTTAAAAGACAATTACCGCATTGCCCAAGTACTGACTAATTTGGGCAGTTGTTGTATTGAACTGAATCGTAAAGAAGAGGGCCATCGCCTGCTTTTAAGAGCGTTGTCTCTTTCAAAAGCCATTGGTTCATGGGAGTTAATACGCGATGTATCTGCTGAGCTTAGTCAATACTATCAGAAGAACGGCAACTATAAGCAAGCCCTGACATACCATCAAGGTTACACTGCCGCTCGTGATAGCTCATTTTCGAAGGAAAAAACGGAGCAACTAATTCGTGCTCAAATGCGATTTGATTTCGAAAAGGAACAGCATAATATCGAGGTGGAACAAGAGAAGCGTTCTGTTATTGCTGGAGAAAAGAGTCGATGGCAACTGGCTATCAGAGTAATGCTTTCTATAATTGTTGTTGTGCTATTGGCATTATTGGCTGTTCTATACCGAAACTACCGAAATAAGCAACTTCTATTTGTGAAACTAGAGGAGCATCAGAATGAGATTCTCGAAAAGAACGAAGAATTGATGCAGCAGCAAGAGGAGATATTGGCTCAGCGCGATGAAATTGAGCATGCAAATGAGGTTTTAAAAGAGCGTCAACGCCAGATTGAACAGCAAAATGAGCGAATTATGAGTAGTCTCGAATATGCTAAAACTATTCAAGAAGCTATTCTACCTGAAGACCATGTGTTCTCAGCCATTTTCAGGGATTATTTTATTCTATATCAGCCCAAAGATGTGGTTTCTGGCGACTTTTATTGGACCTACAAAACGAATGAATGCACACTGTTTGCTTTAGCAGACTGTACTGGACATGGTGTGGCAGGGGGATTCATGTCGATGATTGGCAATACGCTTCTAAATCAAATTGTAGTAGAAAGTGAAATTACAGACCCAGCTCTGGTGCTGGAGAAATTGAATATAATGGTGCGGGAAGCGCTTAAACAGGATGCGGATTCTCCACATTCTCATTCGGGTATGGATATTGCTATTGTTCTATACGATAAACTTGAAGGAACACTCACTTTTTCTGGGGCCAAACGTCCACTTTATATGTTTAAGGGGAATGAATTTATAAAGATAGCCGGCGATTCTCGATCCATTGGCGGTTACCAGCTGGAGGCGACTCGGAAATTTACGCTAAATAAAATTACGTTAGACGAACCAACCGTGGTTTACCTCTTTTCAGATGGGTTTTCGGATCAGTTAAATGAGGATGATAGGAAGTTTGGAGTTGCCACATTAAAGAGTTTATTATCCGAAATATACCGGCTACCCATGGCGAAACAGAAGCAGCGATTGCTGATGGCTCACCAGGCACATAAGGGCGGGCGTGAACAAATAGACGACATTACCATGATTGGATTTGCAATCTAGTAGCCTAAATGCAAAAACGCCATCCTTACTAGGATGGCGTTTTGTAATTAGTATAATCAAACCATTTACTTCAATCCACGACGGATAAGCAATGGATCGATGTTTGGTTCTTTGCCTCTAAATGCTTTATAGAGGTCCATGGCTTCTTCGGTACCGCCTTTTTCGAGAACATTTTGAAGGAATGATGTTGCTGTTTTCTTGTCGAAAATGTTTCCAGTTTCCTTAAATGCATTGAAAGCATCGGCATCAAGCACTTCAGCCCAAATGTAGCTGTAGTATCCAGTAGCATATCCACCTCCAAAGATGTGGCCGAAGTAGGTACTCCGGTAGCGAGGCAGAATTTCAGGAATTAAGCCTAGCTTGTCCATGGTGGTTTTTTCAAACTTTTGAGCATCGAATCCGGCAAGCATAGTGTCGGCATAAAGACCTAAATCGAGGTATGAGGCGGCAAGATATTCCGTGGTGACAAACCCTTGGTTGAACGTTCCGCTCTTTTTCATTTTCTCGATCAATTCAGCAGGAATAACCTCACCAGTCTTGTAGTGCTTTGCATATACCTGAAGCATTTCTGGCTCTGATGCCCAGTTTTCAGAAATCTGCGATGGGAGTTCAACAAAGTCGCGAGCAACTGATGTCCCAGAAAGGCTACCGTAGGTTACCTTTGTTTGCATAGCATGTAGTGCGTGCCCAAATTCATGGAATAGTGTCGAAACCTCGTCGTAGTTTAGCAGGGCTGGTTGGTCTCCAACAGGTTTAGTAAAGTTAGTCACAATCGATACTACAGGTGCAATACGCTTTCCATCAACTATCTTTTCGTTGCGGAAGTTGGTACACCATGCACCACCACGCTTGCTTGGACGTGGGAAGTAATCCATGTAGAGGATGGCTAGAAGGTTGCCTGTTGAATCTTTTACCTCGAAGCTTACTGCCGATGGATCATACTTTGGAAGTGTTTTGTTTCCTTCAAAGGTTAGTCCATAAAGCTTTTTTGCCATATAGAAAATTCCTTCTCTAACGTTCTCCAGCTTAAAGTAGGGACGAAGCATCTCCTCGTCGAGGGCGTATTTCTCTTTCCTTACCTTTTCCGAATAATACCACCAATCCCAAGATGCTAGTTTAAACTTACCACCCTCTTTAGCAATCATTTGTTGCATATCTGCAACCTCTTCGTTTGCCTTTTTTATGGCAGGGGTCCAAATTTGGTTCAAAAGGTTATAAACGTTTTCTGGCGTTTTAGCCATAGTATTATCCAACATAAAGTGGGCGAAGGATGAAAACCCTAAGAGTTGTGCTTTCTCTAAGGTTAGGGGAAGGATTTTTGCAATTACGGGGTTGTTGTTATAATCGTTTTTATTGTTGGCTCTATTGGCATATGCCATATAGATTTTTTCTCTCAACTCGCGTTTCTGCGAATAGGTAATAAAAGGAATAAGGCTGGGTTTTGAAAGTGTGAACACCCATTTTCCATCCATTTTATCCGCTTTGGCCTGTTCCGCTGCCGCCATAATAATAGATTCAGGAAGTCCAATTAGGTCATCCTTATTGTCAATTACAAGTTTGAACCCATCATTTTCTTTAAGTTGATTCTTGCTGAATTGAAGTTCGAGCAGTGCCAACTTTCCATTTACCTCACGGAAGCGTGCTTGCTTACTTGAGTCAAGATTTGCTCCACCTCTAACGAAATTTTTGTAGATTTTGTCCAGCAGCATTTTCTGCTCTTGATTGAGGGAGAGTTGCGCTTTTTGGTCGTTGATGACTTTTACTTTCTGAAAAAGTTCTGCATTGAGATAAATGTCGTCGTTATTCTTGGAGAGAAGTGGGGCAACTGAATCGGCAATAGCCTGAATGGTATCAGTGCTGTTGGATTCGGTGATATTTAAGAATACGCCACTTACTCTATCGAGCAGTCCACCACTATTCTCCATCGCAAGAATAGTATTTTCGAAGGTAGGTGCTTCGGTATTCTTAACAATACTTGCAATCTCAGCCTGCTGCTGTTTGATTCCTTCCTTAAAGGCTGGAAGATAATGCTCTGTCTTTATTTTATCGAATGCCGGAACTCCGAATGGAGTTTCATACTCGCTAAAGAATGGGTTTTCGGAGTCCCCGCCTCCCTTGTTGCAGGAGGTAAGTGCCATTCCTGCAAGTAAGGCCAAAATTAGATTTTTTTTCACGGTTTGTGTTTATTATGGTTTGTAAGTTGAATGTATGCAGCAAAAATAGCTGATTATTAACTGTCTTGGCGCAATTCTATTCGACAATCTAAGTCTGAATATGTTTAATCCGTAAGAAACTATTTTTGCAGCACCAATTTAGTGCAGAAAATTGATAAACAGTAGATTCCTCCTTTGGAAATGTTGAGCATTTATTGGATTAAGTAAAGGGATCCGATATCGATAATGTGATCACCCAAATATTCCTTTACTAGCTCCTCCGTCAACGGATATGGTTTGTCCAGTGATAAAACTGGAGATTGGTGAGAGTGGAAGGGTGGTTATGGTGGCCACTAGGGTTTCAACGTTGCCGTGGAATGATTCTTCTATGGATTTTTGAAGTTTGGCACGTCGGCCGATCACAATAACACGAGCACCTTCGTGTAATAAATTTTCGGCAACTGCACGGCCTAATCCGGAACAGGCACCAATTACAACAAAGAGTTGATCTTGTAAACCTAAGTCCATTGGTTTTTATTTCACCAACAACTCAATGCCACATTGGTTTAAAAAAAAGAGCCCCGGAAGGAGCTCTTTCAATTTTTAATTCTAGATGGTTCTACCCGGATATTGCTTCAGCGCAACATCGAGGCATTCCATAGCCCCCTTAAGGTCCTCAATTTTGAGAACGTAAGCGATGCGAACCTCATTTTTCCCTAAGCCACATGTTGCATAAAAACCTGTTGCAGGAGCAAGCATTACGGTGTGGCCATTGTATTGGAAATCATCAAGTAACCATTGCGAAAACTTATCGGAATCGTCGATGGGAAGTTTTACAACAGTATAAAATGCACCCTTTGGACGAGGGCAGTATACGCCTTCCATCTTATTAAGGGCTTCTACCATGAAATTTCTTCGGGCAATATACTCATTGTAAACTCCTACAAAATAGTCGGCAGGGGTTTCCAGAGCAGCTTCAGCGGCAATTTGTCCATACGATGGTGGGCATAACCTTGCTTGAGCAAATTTCATGGCTGCATCTATCACCTCTTTATTTCGGGTAATAAGAGCGCCAATTCTAACGCCACACATGGAGTATCGTTTCGAAACAGAATCCATCAGGATAACATTCTGGTCAAGACCAGGTAGGTTCATGGCGGAGAAATGTTCGTTGCCATCGTAGCAGAACTCACGGTATACCTCATCGGAGAAAAGATAGAGGTCATACTTTTTTATGAGCATTGCCAGTTGTTCCAACTCCGATTTGGTGTAGAGGTAACCCGTTGGATTGTTGGGGTTGCAAATAACAATACCCTTAGTTTTTGGGGTAATGAGCTTTTCGAACTCCGAAATTGCTGGAAGAGCAAAGTCATTCGAAATGCTTGAGGTTATTGGTTTAACCACAATACCTGCTTGGGTGGCAAACCCATTGTAATTGGCATAAAATGGTTCTGGAATGATAACCTCATCACCAGGATCGAGGCAAGTCATAAGAGCAATGGTGATTGCCTCCGAACCGCCTGTTGTTATAAGCATTTGCGTATGGTCAATCTCAACGCCGATGCTTTTATAGTATTTGGCAAGCCCCTTGCGGTAAGATTCATTCCCGGCAGAGTGGCTGTATTCAATAACTTTATCTGTGCAATTGCGAACAGCATCCAACGCAATTTGTGGTGTAGGAATATCTGGTTGACCAATGTTGAGGTGGTAAACTTTCACTCCTCTTTTTTTCGCCGCTTCGGCAAAAGGAACTAATTTACGTATTGGAGAGGAGGGCATTGCCTTCCCCTTTTCAGAAATTTTGGGCATGACGATGTTGTTAATGGTAAGATTCTCGTAAGGATTATTTGGACTTCACCTCGCCTTTGATGTGTAGCACAACGGGAGATGTTTTTCCATTGGAAAACACGGTTATCGACTTGCTGAATGGTCCAACAATATTAGTATTATAGCCTACTTCAATTTCTGCTTTTCCACTTGGTTTAATGGGTTCTTTGGGCCAGATAGGTGTTGTGCATCCGCAAGAGGATACAACATTGGTTAGGATAAGCGGTGTCTTCCCTGTATTGGTAAATGTAAATTTGTAGGTTCCGTTACCACCTTGCTCAATGGTTTGGTAGTCATGTTCCGTGTTAGCGAAACTAATTTCAGGAGTTGCGGCGTTCACTTTGGATGTGTCAGCAACTTGAGCATTAACCGATACTGTGCCCAGAAGGCAAACCAAGGCTGTGATTATTAAGTTCTTTTTCATTGTAGTGTAAATTTCTAAGATTTAGATACTAGGCAAATGTAACTCCATTCGGCTAAATATTTTATGCTAAACAATATATTTAACACGGCTTTTAACAGAATTTGTTTTTCTTCAAAAAACATATCACTAGTTTTTTGGGTATCTAATTTTTGTCGTTGTATTTGATATCAGTCAATTGTAGACTCTATTCTGGAGAAAGGTTTAATCTATATTGAGTTAATCCATTATTATAATCACATAGGCGTGGCCGATGCTTTTCTTTTTCCAGCCCTGAGGTGGCGAACATATTTTTGAGGTCTCTGTTTCTGAAATGTAAAACGATTAACTATGATTATTACTCATTCCACTAAAATGGCTGAGGTTATTCATGACCACATTCAGCTGCTTCCCATAATTCATCGATTTGGAATCAGGCTTGGGTTTGGTGAGAAAACGGTGGCCCAAGTCTGCGATAGCTATAGCGTTGATGTTGACTTTTTTCTGGAGACGACCAATCTTTTCTGCGATGAATTGTATACTCCTTCAAAAAAGGCTTCAAAGTATGGGGTGGAAGTTGTAGTCAACTATCTACTGAAGTCCCATGCATACTTCTATGAGGAGAAGTTTATTTCCATTCGGGAGAAGATCCAACTATTGGCGCAATATCATGGTGGTGAGGCTCATGTTGGGCTTATTGATAAGTTTTTTAGCAACTATGTGGCTGAATTTATGGAACATATTCGGTTTGAGGATAGTGTTGTTTTTCCTTATTCCATTATGATTTCCGATTGTTTTGTGTCGGGTGTGATCACGCCCGATTTAAAAAACAGGATGGAAAATTACTCCATGTCGGTGTTCAACCAGCAGCATGAAGATATTGAGGAAAAACTCTCTGATTTGCGCAATATTCTTATAAAGTATTTACCGCCAATCGATAATGGCAAGGTGGTAACGGCCATTCTACTGGAACTCTCAAGTATGGAGAAGGAACTCGAGGACCATACCGTAATTGAAGAGAGGATTCTTGTCCCCAAAGTTTTGGCCATGGAAATTGCCCTTAAAAGGCCGGGAGGGTATGCTGTATGAAACGGGTAACCTTTGTGGTTGCCGATCCCTCATACCTGATTAGGCGTGGGCTTGTTAGCACTATTGAAGAAATTGGAAATACATCCGTGTTAAGGGAGGTGGACGATTGCGAACGAATCGTAAAGGCTGTGGTGGATCTTCGTCCCGATTATCTCATTTTTAATCCGAGTCTTTTGCCTACTGGTGCCGTTAGCTTACGATGTCTATTTGGCCAAAGTTGCGAAACACGATTTGTTGCCCTCTTGAGCGGTAATCACGACTTTGAATACGCGAGCCAGGTGTCTTGTATTGTTCATCTACATGACGGTAAAAGTTCTATAATACAAATTGTTAAGGGTATGATCGGAATTCATTATAAAGAGATGGACGTAGAACTACCCATAGGCGAACTCACTCCAAAAGAGTTGATGATTGTTCGGGATGTTTCGCTGGGTTTGCCTAATAAGGAAATTGCCGATAAAAACTTCATTTCAATTCACACAGTAATCACTCATCGCAAAAACATCACCCGAAAGTTAGGAATAAAGTCGGCATCGGGCCTCACCGTTTATGCCATTCTAAACAAGTTGATCGATATTGAGGATGTCCCTTGAGCAACAATGCTCAACAACTCCATACGCAAAAACAAAAATCTCCTACGAAGTAACAACAACCCAAAACATTTCTACATTTTTCGCTTATCTTGGTGGGGCTTATTGGAAAAAAATGTGGGTATGATGTTCCCTGTTCGATATTTATATGCTCTTGTAATTAATATATTGATTGTTTGTGTGGTAGGTGCAAGTGCTGCCTATTCGCAGGAGGCGAAATTGCTGTATGAGATTATGCGGCAAAAAAACAATGAAGTTTTGTCGCCCCACTTTACACACATTAAACGCATAAGTTACTACCCCGATACGATACCCAGTTGGTTTTTCAATCCGCCTCTATCGAGCAGCGATGAATATTTTGCAGTGGGTGTAAGCGATCCAGATATGACTCGGGATTCAGCCATGGTGCAAGCCATAGAGCGTGCCAAGGGAATGATCGCACTTCAGTTTGATTCAAAAATCCAGTATTTTAGAGATATTTACAATATAGAGCGCGTTTCGGGAAAGTATACCCTTCAAGGGCAGAAATATGATACGTACTATAAGATTAGCTCAAATATTCCTTTTTATGTGCCTTCACTGGCGGTTCTAGATTCGCACTTTACCCGTTACAATGAGCAAATTGTTCTTGTAAAATATTCACTGCCAAATAAAACAGAAGTTCAAGATGCAGTTGAAGCAAAAGCGTCTATTGTTAGATTGGAATTCAACTTGAATAACGTATTTGAGTTGCAGGAAGAGTACGATGTTTACTTTTTTGCCGATTATAACGACCCTGCTAAAAATGTACAAACTAGCTATAATTATCGCCTTCGCGATTGGCACTATAACTTTACTTCTACTACACAATCAAAGGTGCATACTTACCCGAGTTACTCTTACAAGTACTATGGACCTAATGAGTATGATTCAACCATAATCTTTACTTCCTACCCGGGTTTATGGGCAGGCCTTACTCGTGGTTGGATGCGCGAAATGACAACTCATGCTGAGGCTGGACGGAAGTTCGTTCGCAGCATTGGGGATTCTTACAGCCCTAAATCCGAGAATATCGTTAGGGAAACCTCTCGAATCCGTGGGAGTTTTGGGTTTCAGGGGGCAAGGCTTCGGGATGATAAAATTCAAGTGAATTTGCTGTTTCTTGATGCCTTTGAAAAATTTGGTGATATATACATTAATAATAAATAAAGACCAGAATCATGAAAAACTTTGTCCGAAATCTGGCACTGCTAATGATTTCCTTATTGGCTCTTGAGGGTGTAACGGCTCAAGAAATTAAAGTTGTTAAAGTTAAGCAACTGGGGAACAAGATTAACCTCGAATATGATATTTTAGGTGAAAAACTTGGTCAACAATTTGAAGTTGCAGGTTACTACTCTTTCGATGGGAAGGCATTTTTACCCATGAAAACCGTTTCAGGCGACTATGGTAAAGGTTTAGCTGGAGGTGTAGAGCGCTTGATGGTTTGGGATGCCGAAAAAGACGCAGGTTTTGTCAAAGGTAGTCTTACCGTAAAGTTGACAGCTACAAGTCAATCTATGGTGCCTAATTCCGATGATTTTCTAAAGTTTGTTTTTAAACTTGAGAGTTTGCATCGGCTACCCGACAACAAAATGCAGCTCGACATGACCATTGAGAATACAGGCGGTAAACGCGACCTCAAGATGTTCAATGGACTTGTTACCATCACGGATTTCAAGAATCGTAAGATTGATGCTCAAACGGGTGAGCTTGGAACAGTTAAGGGTCCAGAACGCTATTCTACCCCAACATTGACATTTAATGCAGGCGATAAGGTAAAGGCTAGTTTCGTATTTGAACGCGTGCCGGAATATCTCGATCGCGCAAAGGCCCTTGATCTTGGTTTTGAAATACTTACTTACGACAGTTACTCGCTCGACTACAAGAAGGGGAAGTTTCAGTTTAGGGATCTACCTGTTACGGATAAACCACAAACCATGCAAGGAAATGCTGTGGTAAAAACCGTTAATTCTGTTGTTGGTCCATTGGCTGTTGCATTTGAGAAACCAGCACCAGTTCCTGTGGCGATAAATCCACCGGAGATTATTGTCAATGAACCTACCGGTATAACATTAGTCGGTGGAAATGGCACGACTAGAGGTGGCTACCTGGCGCAGCCTTCAATGCAGATGAAGGATAAACGAATGCGGTCCATTGAACCAGATAAGGGCATTGTAGTTCTTTCCAAGACCATTATGGTAAAGGGTGTTGCCAAATCGGTTACCGGAATTTTTGAGGTAAAAGTTGGTAATGCCGACGCAATCCTTGCCGAGGGTGGTACATTTGAGGCCAACGTAAAGTTGGTTCCGGGAAAGAATGAGATCGTAATCCGTGCTACCGACGTAAATGGATCTACCTCTGAACGTAAGTTCATCGTTATACGAAAGGATGCTCAAGCATCTCGAGAGGAAACAAATGAGACAGAAGAACTCGATCTTGTATTTGACAAGCAGGTAGAAAGGAATTTTGCTCTTATTATTGGCGTTAACGAATACCCCGATTCGGTAATTAATAATCTTGATGAGCCTGTAAATGACGCTGCAACCTTGGCGAAACTTTTAGTTGGAAAATACACCTTTGATGCAAACAATGTATATTTCTTAAAAAATGCAACGCGCGAGAATATAATCGATGCATTTGATATGCTCACCAAAAAGGTTACTAAAAAGGATAACATAGTGATTTTTTATGCCGGTCATGGTTACTGGAATCCAGAAACAGAATTGGGTTACTGGTTACCGTCCGATTCCAAATCGTCGAGTTCCGCAAACTGGCTCGCCAATAGCACTCTGCGTGATTATATTGGTGCTATAAAATCGCGGCACACGCTACTTATAGCTGATGCATGCTTTAGCGGTGGAATATTTAAAACCAGAAAAGCGTTTAGTGATGCGCCAAACAGCATAAATAAACTCTATGAACTACCTAGCCGCAAGGCAATGACTAGTGGAACCCTAACCGAAGTGCCAGACAAGAGCATCTTCATGGAAACGCTAGTTAAACGGTTGGATTCGAATACTCAAAAGTATATTAGTACTGAAGAACTTTTTGCAAGTATTAAACCTGCCGTTATAAACAATACCGAAACGGTGCCTCAGTTTGGTGATATTAAGGATACTGGAGATGAGGGTGGCGACTTTGTGTTCGTATTGAAATAGGTTTTCCCTTGCCGGTATGGCGAGATAAAAGAAGCAATAAACAAACTAACCATCAAGGCTTTGGCTTTGGTGGTTTTTTGTTAATGCAATTCGATGTTGAAGGAGATGGATGAGAAGTAAAAAGGCAAGGAGTTGCACCTTGCCTTTTTAGTAAATATTTTTAGCAAACGATTATAGCAGGTTTGATGTTTTTAAAAAACCGGCCATTTGCATCTGCAACTCTTTGGCCTTCTGGCCTGCAACCTCTGCAAATTTCTGAGTTCTATCGGCATAGATAATTGCGCGGGAAGAGTTGACTAACAATCCACACTGGGAGTTCATTCCATATTGAACCACCTCCTGAAGACTTCCTCCTTGCTCGCCTACACCAGGAATCAGTAGAAAGTGGTGAGGAACTAACTTTCTTACATCGGCAAGCATATTGGCTTTTGTTGCCCCAACCACGTACATCAAGTTATTTTCGCTACCCCAGTGCATGGAGGCGTCAATTACCTTTTCAAAAAGACGTTGTGATCCATCGCCAACAGGTAGCATTTGCAATTCAGCAGCCGAATCGTTTGATGTAAGTGCTAGGAGTATAACCCATTTTCCCTCGTTTCCAATAAAGGGGGTTACTGTATCCTGTCCCATGTAGGGTGAAAGAGTTACGGCATCAAACTGAAAGTGTTTGAAGAAAACCTTTGCATACATCTTTGAGGTGTTACCAATATCCCCGCGCTTTGCATCGGCAATTAGAAATATGTCGGGATAGTTCTCTTTGATGTATTTCACAATTCGCTGAAGGCTTATCCAACCTTGAGAGCCCAAGACCTCATAGAATGCTAAGTTGGGTTTAAATGCGACCGCATATGGGACTGTTGCATCCACAATGCGCTTATTAAACTCAAAAATAGGATCTTCCTTTGCAAGCAGAAACTCAGGGATTTTATTCAAATCGCTGTCGAGTCCGACACAAAGAAAACTCTGCTTCTTTTTTATATTTTCGAAAAGTTCCCGTGAGGTCATAGGCTAGGCAATTATCTAGATTTCGCTCTCCTTTAATCTTTCGGTATTCTCTGCCATTTGAAGCTTTTCTATCAGTTCCTGAATGTCTCCATCGATCACTGAAGCAAGGTTATACATGGTAAAGTTAATTCGGTGATCGGTAACTCTTCCTTGAGGATAGTTGTAGGTTCTGATTTTGGCAGATCGGTCGCCTGTCGATACCAACGTTTTACGCTTATGCGCAATGGCATCCATATATTTTTGGTATTCAAGATTGTAGATACGGGTCCGCAATTCAGCAAAGGCCTTATCGAAGTTCTTAATCTGTGACTTCTGATCTTGGCACTGAACCACAATTCCTGATGGGATGTGCGTTAATCGAATAGCCGAATAGGTTGTATTTACAGACTGACCACCGGGACCGGAAGAACAGAAGGTATCCTTGCGCACATCGCTCATGTTGATTTCCACATCGAACTCCTCTGCCTCGGGCAATACTGCCACAGTTGCCGCTGATGTGTGCACCCGTCCTTGCGTTTCGGTTTGAGGTACTCGTTGAACACGGTGAACCCCCGATTCGTATTTTAGAATGCCATATACGCCATTGCCTGTTACCTTGAGGATAACATCTTTATAGCCTCCAGATGAACCGGGCGAAAAATCGTTTATTTCGTATTTCCATCCCTTTGCGTCGATATACTTGGTGTACATGCGGAAAAGATCGCCAGCAAAGATCGCCGCTTCGTCGCCTCCTGTACCACCCCGAATCTCGAGAATGGCATTCTTGCTATCTTCGGGATCGGACGGAATCAATAGCATTTTGATCTCTTCCTCAAGGCTATCGCGTTGAATAGATAAGGATTCTAGTTCACCCTTAGCTAGTTCACGCATTTCCTCGTCCTTCTCGGTTGCAAGCAGCTCTTTTGAAAAATTAATATTGCTAATTACATCTTTGTAAGTATCATAGGCCTCAACGAGAGGCTTCAATTCCCTATATTCCTTATTCAAGGCCACATACCTCTTCTGATCAGACGTAATCTCTGGGTTGGTTAATTGCTGGCCAATCTCTTCAAACTTGAGGTTTAATCCCTGAAGTTTGCTCAAAATAGAATTCTCACTCATCTAAATTCCCTACTTAAAATTGGATGCAAATTTAGCAATTTTTTCGACGACAATTAGCGGTATTGGAATGTTCCCAAATCACTTTTCACCGTTACCATTTTTCCTTTATGGGATTCAACCCTGCCAATGATTTGCGCGTCAACTCCAAACTCTCGGGAAATTGCAACAATGTCATCGGCAAACTCAGGATATACATAAACTTCGAACCGATGACCCATATTAAACACCTTATACATCTCTTTCCAATCGGTTTGGGAGTAGTGCTGTATTAGGTTAAATAGGGGTGGCACTGGAAACATATTATCCTTAATAATGTGGAGGTTATCTACAAAGTTCAAGACCTTTGTTTGCGCACCACCGGAGCAGTGTATAAGGCCGTGCACCACGGGCCAGTAGTTGTTTAGAATTTCTCTAATAATGGGTGCGTAGGTTCTGGTGGGAGAGAGGACCAGTTTGCCCACAGTCATTCCAACGCTATCCACCATTTCGGTAAGGTTGAACTTGCCTGAGTAGGCCACATCACTGGGGATTCCGGTATCGAAACTCTCTGGATATTTCTCTCCAACGAGTTTGTTGAAAACATCGTGCCGAGCAGACGTTAGCCCATTTGAGCCCATTCCTCCATTGTACTCTTTTTCATAGGTAGCTTGCCCATAACTGCAGAGACCTACAATTATATCTCCATCTTGAATACTTGCATTGGTGATCACGCGAGAGCGCTTCATCCGGGCTGTTACGGTGGAATCGACAATAATTGTCCTTACCAAATCGCCAACGTCGGCAGTTTCGCCACCCGTTAGGTGAATGTCGATACCCAAGTCGCGCATTTGCTGAATAAATTCCTCGGTGCCTTCAATTATGGCTGTAATTACTTCGCCCGGAATCAACCGCTTGTTACGGCCAATCGTAGAGGAGAGTAAAATGTTATTGTAGGCTCCAATGCAGAGTAGATCATCTGTATTCATTACAATGGCGTCCTGAGCAATCCCTTTCCATACGGACATGTCGCCAGTTTCACGCCAGTAGGCGTAGGCTAGTGCCGATTTTGTTCCGGCCCCATCGGCATGCATTATATTGCAGTAATCGGGATCTCCTCCGAGGATATCGGGAACTACCTTACAAAAGGCTTTTGGGTATAGCCCTTTGTCGAGATTCTTTATTGCATTATGGACATCCTCTTTCGATGCCGATACTCCTCTTCTCTCGTATCTTGACTGTTTTTCCATTGCTAGCGGTATCTTTTCTGAAGCAAATAAAAAAAGCGTCTCTGTTGCCAGAGCGCTTTTTTTGCTTTTCTATTTAATATCTGCAGGTTTGTAGGTCGTTGAGAGTACCCTGAACTCGGTTCGACGGTTTAATTGATGGCAAACCTCTCGCTGTTCCTCAATTCCCAAACCAGTTATGAAAACTTCGTTTAAAATACTGCCCTCTTTTAAGTAAGGGTATGACTGTTCAATTCGTGCATCAATAACCTTAGGATTGGAGGCGGCATACCCCTTTGCCTTAAGCCTATCCGTTGCAATACCCTTTTCAATGAGATAATCGACTACACTCTGCGCCCTTTTTTGAGATAATTCATAGTTGAAGGCATCGGTTCCCCGACTATCGGTATGCGATCCCAATTCAATCGTAATATTGGGGTTATCGTTTAGTGTTTCCACTAGTTTGTCGAGCGAAACCATTGATTCTGGTCGAAGTTCCCATCGGCCATAATCGTAGAAAATATTAGGTAACTCAATTGGTTTCGCGGTTGATGCCATATAGAGAGTTGCAGTAAAATCCTTACTAGCTGTGATTCCTCGAGTGGTCTCCTTTCCCTTTCCATTAAGATAACCAACACGTTGCGAAACCATCACGAAATCGGTGCTGGGCGACAGTACAAACTTAAATACACCGTCCTTACCAGTTTCGATACTGAGATTTGTTCCATCGGAGCCAATCAACTTAACGGTAGATTGGGCGAGTGGTTTATCTGTTTTGTCGTCCTTAACAATACCTGTAATATTGAAAAGAATGGGTGGAAGGTAGAATTGGTATATATCATCGCCACCTCGGCCACTCTTGCGGCGTGAAGTAACATAACCCATCTCTTTTTCTTTCTGAAATACTACACCAAAGTCGTCGGCGGAAGAGTTTACAGGGTAGCGCATGTTTGCGGACTCCCAACTACCGTCTTTCTTTTGTGTTGCTTTATAAATATCTAACCCGCCCATACCTAACTTCCCATCGGAGGAATAATAGATGGAGCCATCGGGGTGTGCATAGGGGAACATTTCTCGTCCGGGAGTATTTATTGCTGCTCCAAGATTGATTGGTTCGCCCCAACTATCGCTTATGCTATTTCGGGTTATTTTCCAAATGTCAGTCTGACCAAACCCACCGGGCATATCCGAGACAAAAAGAAGTGTTAGTCCATCGTCCGAAATGGAAGGGTGGGCAACTACGATACTATCGCCCGAAATGGGAATCCTTTCTGGTTTAATCCACGTGCCTTCTTGGTTTTGTGCGAATAGAATTTCGCATCCCAGTTTATCACGCTTATTTACTCTGCAGCGAGTAAAGAACATTGTTTTGTAATCGGATGAGAGTGAGCATGAACCTTCTTCGAATTCGGTATTGACTTCACCTTGAATGGGTTTTGGGGTGCTCCAAGTGTTTTTCCTGTCGCGCTCAGTAACAAAGATGTCGGTAAATGATTCGCCGGTGGCCGAGTGAGTTTTGTTTCCAACAGTGCCAGGTCGGGATGAGGTAAAATAGAGAATTCCGTAGTCTTCGGAGCCAAAGGCTGGAGAAAAATCGTTGAATTTTGAATTGGTGAAATCCACCGATTCAACAATATACCCCGATGGATTGGCAGTCCATTGTCGGGCAAGTTCACAACTCTTTATTCTGTCGTTTACAATAGGATCGGCCGGAACCAACTTTTTATACTCTTCGAATTGAGCAAGGGCTTTGTCGTAATTTTCTTGGATCATAAGCACATCGCCAAATTTCAGGTAGACCACCGGATCGCCGTACTCTTTCTTGATTGCCTTTTCAAACCAAATTTCGGCTTGTCTATTGTTGCCAATGACTCTGTAAGCCTCACCAATACGAAAAAGAACAAAAGGTTTCTTGCTCGCATCTGCAAGGTCGTTGTAAATATTGCGATAGATATCAATGGCTTCGTAATAACCGCCAGCCTCAAATACCCTATTGGCTCTTTCGAGTTTGCTTTGCCCAAGGGTTGTTGCTGGCAATAAAAACAAACCAATGCACAAGGCGAATACGCCTTTTATCAGGAAGGGAAAGGTTTTCTTAACCATTGCGTTGCGTTTTCTTTCAATTACTTTTTTGCTGAAAACTAATAACCTGAAAGAGTTATTGTTTTGGCAGATAGAAAAGTCGAATTAATTTTTAACTCCCATTCATTAAGCCATAAAAGTAAACAAAATTTCAATGATTCTAAAATGGAAGTTATGCTCAGAAAAAAGGAAGTTTTTTATTGTGCGATTTTGAAGCCTAAAAGAACCAAACCCCGAAAGGTTTTATTGCATTGAATACGCAATGAAACCTTTCGGGGTAAATAATTATTTGGTAGTGGGCTAGTGTAGAAAAAGCAATTCGCGATACTTTGGCAATGGCCAAATTTTATCATCCACAATCAGTTCTAGCTTGTCGATGTGGTAGCGAATATCTTCTATAACTGGATTTATCTCCTTTGAATATAGCGTTGCCCGTTCGAACACGTCGTTATTTTGATTAATCTCCTTTCGTTTTTCCACTAAATTGATGGTGGACTCTCGGATTTGACGAATATGCTCTGATATTTTCCTGATACTTAGCAGTTGTGTCTCGGCTAATTTCAGATAATCTCCAGTTGGGAACAACTCTTTTAATCCCTTAACGTTTTCGATTAATACGTTTTGGTACTCGAGTGCTGTAGGAACAACATGGTTTATGGCCAAGTCGCCCAATACCCGTGCTTCAATTTGGAGTTTCTTGACAAATGTTTCGTTGCGTATCTCAAATCGGGATTCAAGTTCGCGCTCCGATAGGACTGAATAATCGTTGAACATCTTTACCGAACCGGGCGATAGGAATGATTTAAAAGCCGTTGGGACGTCATTAATCATTGGTAATCCACGTTTTGTGGCTTCGTCTTGCCATTCTTGGCTGTAGCCATTGCCCTCGAATCTGATTTTTTTGCACTCCGCAATCACGGTTCGTAATACCTGAAGAATTGCCTCGTCCTTCTTAACACCCTTTTCAATCAAGGCCTCAACTTGGAGCCTAAAATTGTGGAGTTGTTCGGCAACTGCTGTATTTAGCGCTATTAATGGCGCTGCAGCACTTCCAGAGGAACCCATTGCTCGTAATTCGAATCTATTTCCGGTAAAGGCAAATGGAGATGTGCGGTTGCGATCGGTATTATCTAAAAGAATTTCCGGTATTTTTCCAATATCTAGTTTGATCTCGGTTTTTTCACCTGGCGTCATCTTTTTATCGCTTACACGCTCCTCGAGCGAGTCGAGCATAGCCGAAAGGGTGGTGCCAATAAATACAGACATAATGGCGGGAGGTGCTTCATTGGCTCCAAGGCGGTGCGAGTTCGATTGACTGGCAACGCTGGCCAAAAGTAACATACCATGCGTATCAACAGCTTTCATAGTGTTCACTAGGAAAGTGAGGAATTGGATGTTTGAACGGGGATTTTTACCAGGCGACAGAAGGTTTACGCCGGTATGGGTGGCCATGGACCAGTTGCAGTGCTTTCCCGATCCGTTAACTCCCTTGAATGGTTTTTCATGAAAGAGTACGCGCAGCTTGTGCCTGCGGGCCACCTTATCCATTACTGACATTAGGAGGAGGTTGTGGTCCACGGCTAGGTTGGCTTCTTCAAATATTGGTGCACATTCAAATTGGTGCGGAGCCACTTCGTTGTGGCGTGTTTTTACGGGAATGGATAGCTTGTAAGATTCAAGTTCCATCTCCTTCATGAATGCCCCAATCCTGTCTGGGATGGAACCAAAATAGTGATCCTCTAGCTGCTGGTCTTTTGCTGCGACATGTCCCATTAGGGTGCGTCCGGTAAGCAGTAGATCGGGACGGGCAATAAACAAACCTTCGTCCACTAAGAAATACTCTTGCTCCCAGCCAAGGGTCACGTTCACTTTTTTTACGTCTTTGTCGAAGAGTTGGCAAACTTGGGCTGCCTCTGTATCAAGGGCCAACAGGGAGCGCAAATGGGGTGTTTTAAGATCGAGCGCTTCTCCGGTGTAGGAGATAAATACGGTGGGAATACAGAGTGTTCCGTCTAACACAAATGCAGGCGAGGAGGGATCCCACGCAGTATAGCCGCGTGCCTCAAACGTATTTCTTAATCCACCACTTGGAAATGATGACGCATCTGGTTCTTGCTGAACGAGCAGCTCACCTCGGAATCGTTCAATTGCGCCACCCCCTTGCTGCAACTCAAAAAACGCATCGTGTTTCTCCGCAGTGGAATCGGTAAGTGGATGAAACCAGTGGGTGTAGTGAGACGCTCCGCGCTCGAGTGCCCACACCTTCATACCTGCCGCCACCTGATTCGCAATTTTACGGTCAATCCTACGACCTTCATCAACTGCAGCAATTACGCTTTCGAAGGCTTCCTCCGAAAGATACTGCTTCATCTTAATACGATCGAAAACATTAATTCCAAAGATATCAGAGATTTTGCCTTCAGTAGGACTCAACCTTGATGGTTCTCTGCGAAGCAACTCTTCCAGTGCTTTTTCTCTTAGTGAAACCATATGCGTTTTTTTGGGGGTTATGGTACAAAAATATGTAAAAAAACAGACACTACCCCCCTGTTTTGTGTTATAAAAGTTAAAATGTAGCAAAAAATTCAAACACCCCTATGTTTTTGTGGGGCGTGTTACGAAAAAAGGCGATTCTTTCGAATCGCCCCCCCCCCCAAAAAAAATCGTAGTGATACTATTTTTTTATTTCTGCAAAATATTTGTAGAAAAGAGGAATGGTTTCTATCCCCTTGTAGAAATTTTCGATCGGGAAATTCTCATTTGGTGAGTGAATGGCATCGCTTTCGAGTCCAAATCCCATCAGTATAGACTTAATTCCTAGGATTTGTTCGAAAGTAGAAATGATTGGTATGCTGCCACCGCTGCGGGTAGGAATTGGTTTTTTTCCGAATGATTCGATGTATGCCTTTTCTGCTGCTTGGTATGCAGGGAAATCAATTGGGCATCCGTAGCCTTGTCCTCCATGCAGTGAGGTTACTTCAACCTTAACTGAACCGGGGGCAATACTTTCGAAATGCTTTTTAAACATTACCGCAATCTTCTCATGATCTTGGTTGGGAACCAATCGTGTTGATATCTTGGCAAACGCCTTGGAAGGGAGCACTGTTTTTGCACCTTCGCCTTCGTAACCACCCCATATTCCGCAGACATCGAAGGAGGGACGAATGCCCGTACGCTCGGTGGTGGAGTAGCCTTTTTCGCCCATTAGTTCCGTGACTCCAATGGATTCCATGTAGCGTTGATCGTCAAAAGGTGCCTTGGCTAGCATCGCACGCTCCTCTTTCGATATTTCTACCACGTCGTCGTAGAATCCAGGCATGGTTATTCTACCATCTTGGTCGGTCATGGAGGCAATCATTTTTGCCAGTACGTTTATTGGGTTAGCAACTGCACCTCCAAAAATTCCGGAGTGTAGATCGCGATTTGGTCCGGTAACTTCAACCTGCCAGTAGGCAAGTCCTCGCAGGCCGGTTGTAATCGATGGCATATCGATGGAGAGCATGCCGGTGTCCGAAACAAGGATGATATCGGCCTTTAGCATGTCTTTATGGGTTTCGCACCAATTGGCTAGGCTGGGCGATCCAATCTCCTCTTCACCCTCAATCATGAATTTTACATTGCAAGGCAAGGTGTTGGTTTTCACCATAAGTTCGAATGCCTTTGCATGCATGAATGCTTGGCCCTTATCGTCATCGGCACCACGTCCCCATATCTTTCCGTCTTTAATAATGGGTTCGAAAGGTTTGGTATTCCATTTTTCGATGGGGTCTACCGGCATGACGTCGTAATGGCCATAGACCAGAACTGTTGGAAGTGCAGCATTAATTATCTTTTCTCCGTAAACCACGGGATTCCCATTAGAGGGCATAACCTGAGCTTTATCGGCTCCGGCAGCTAGGATTGCATCCTTCCAGTATTGTGCTGCTCTTTCCATATCGGGTTTGTTTTCCGAAAGGGAGCTGATGGATGGAATCCTCAAAAGCCCGAATAGTTCGTCTAGAAATCGTTGCTTATTAGCCTCAACGTAGTTTTTTATGTTTTCCATAGTGTTATCTATTGGTTGTATTATTTCGTTCTTGATCTTTTAGCATGCTAGCGGCCTCTTCAAGTTGGGTGTAGAATTCTTCTCCAAATCTACGAATAATAGGTTCTTTTAGGAACTTATATACGGGGATTCCTTCCTTGTTGCCTAGAATTACAGCCTGCTTGCAAATATCCCATCGGTCATAGTTTACGGCAATAATGTCGGCAAACTTTTTAATGCGAATTGGATATAAGTGGCACGATATCGGTTTTAAATAAGTGGTTTTATTCGCCTTAAATGCCTTTTCAATCCCACAAAAACTAATACCGTTTTCTTCAACACAAAAGGCACACTCTTTTCCATCTATTAAAGGGGTGGTTAACTCTCCTTCAAAATCGGCAACCGCCACACCTTGTTCTATGATAGCTTTAATGCCTTCTGGTTTAAGGAATGGAAGAATTTTTTCTATCTCCTCTTCGAGGATTGCAATCTCTTCCAATTCGAGTGGTGCTCCTGATATTCCATGAACGCAGCAGGCTCCAAGACATTTTGGAAGATCGCATATAAAACATTCATCCAAAACGGAGGTGCCTACTACCTTGTCATCAATTTGAATCATCTATTCAGTAATAAGAATTTTTCCATCCATCTCAGCCGGTTGTTTCAATCCCAATATTTTAATAATAGTGGGGGCAACGTCGGCAAGAATGCCATTCTGAACCTTTTTGTATTTATCGGAAACGAGGATAAACGGTACAGGATTGAGTGAGTGAGCGGTATTTGGCGATCCATCGCTATTAACGGCATTGTCGGCATTGCCGTGATCAGCAATAATGATTACCGAATACCCGTGAGCTTTTGCGGTTTCAACGACCTCGTTTACGCAGGCATCAACTGTTTCCACTGCCTTTACGATTGCTGGCCACACCCCGGTATGACCTACCATGTCGCCGTTGGCAAAGTTAAGGCATACAAAATCGACATCTTCCTTTTTGATTTCAGCCACAAGAAGGTTCTTTACCTCAATGGCGCTCATTTCGGGTTGAAGGTCGTAGGTGGCAACTTTAGGTGATTGCACCATTAATCGGTTTTCGTTTTCGTAGGGCAATTCGCGACCGCCGGAGAAGAAGAAGGTTACGTGTGCGTATTTTTCTGTTTCGGCAATGCGAAGTTGTTTTTTACCAGCGTTGGATACTACCTCTCCAAGAGTATTGATTAGGTTGTCCTTGTCGTAGATCACGTGAATGCCCTTAAATGTCTCGTCGTAGTTGGCCATAGTCACGTAGTGCAATGGAATTGTTTGCATTCCATGCTCGGGCATATCCTTTTGGGTTAGGACGGTGGTCATTTCGCGTAAGCGATCGGTGCGGTAGTTGAAGCAAATCACTACGTCGCCAGCCTTTATTTTCCCAATAGGTTCGCCTGCTGCATTCACGCGAACTACGGGTTTAATAAACTCATCGGTTACTCCTTCGGCATAGGAATCCTTCATCGATTGGATAATGCTGTGGGACGCTATGCCCTTGCCGTCAACCATAAGGTCGTAGGCGATTTTTACTCGATCCCAACGTTTATCCCTGTCCATGGAATAGTATCGTCCTACCAAGGAGGCGATGGTTCCGTTTGATTCCTTTAGATGGTTTTCCAGACTGGTAATAAAGCCAAGTCCGCTCTCAGGGTCAGTATCCCTTCCATCGGTAAATGCGTGAATAAAAACATCCTTTAATCCATAATCCTTGGTGATGTCGCAAAGTTTATAGAGGTGCTTGTCGAGCGAGTGCACCCCGCCGTCGGAAACAAGTCCAAGAAAATGAACCGCCGCACCTGTATTCTTGGCGTAGGTGAAGGCCTCTACCAGCGCCTCGTTTTTGGCAATGGTGTTCTCTTTGCATGCTTTGTTTATTCGAACAAGATCTTGATAAACAACTCTTCCTGCTCCAATATTGAGGTGACCTACCTCGGAATTACCCATTTGTCCATCGGGGAGACCAACGTCTTCGCCGCTAGTAAGCAGCTGAGCGGTTGGGTATGTTTTTGCCAAATAATCCATATAGGGGGTTTTGGCGTTATAAATTGCGTCGGTATTGTCTTTTTTTCCGATACCCCACCCGTCGAGGATCATGAGAACTAGTTTCTGATTCATAACAAATAACTTATGTGAGAGATATTAACAGTGGTTCATTCCTTTTGTTTTGCCGTAGAATCTAATTCATAGAGGCATAACTGCCATATTAAGGACAAGGTGCAAAATTACTTTTTTAGGTTGGGATACCAAAATGGAATTGTGGGAGGGGGTAAAAAAGAAAGAGCCCGAAGAAACGTCTTCGGGCTGTGGTGCCACCAGGAATCGAACCGGGGACACAAGGATTTTCAGTCCTTTGCTCTACCAACTGAGCTATGGCACCGCTCTCAATTGCGATGCAAAAGTATGCAAAATTTTATAACAGCCAAACTCCAGTCTATTTATTTTTCGAAAAATCTCAATAAAAATGGGATGCCTGAGTCGTTTGTGAGATTAACCATCTTATTTAAAAATGGTTGCGTGTGTAAAAAAAACGTTGTGTTTTTAATTTATTTCCCAAATCAGAACAGGTTTCCATTTCATTAATCATTGCTACCTTTGCTCTTCTAAAATTAAACGATAATCCATGCAGGAATTTGACATCCTGACCCTGAGTAACGGCATTAGGTTCATACACTGGCGCAACGCATCGAAAATAATACATTGCGGTATTACCATTAATACAGGTACCCGAGATGAATTTGAAAATGAACATGGGCTTGCCCACTTCATTGAGCATGTGATCTTCAAGGGCACCACTCACCGAAAGGCCTACCACGTAATTAGCCGCCTCGAGGATGTTGGGGGCGATTTAAATGCCTATACAGCCAAGGAGGAAACCTGCATTTATGCAACCGTATTGGCCAACGATTTTGAGCGATCGGCTGAGTTGATCTCGGATATTCTGTTTAATTCCACCTTTCCCGAGCGGGAATTGGCCAAGGAGAAGGAGGTTGTATTTGACGAAATTAACTCTTACAAGGATAGCCCTGCGGAACTTATTTTTGATGACTTTGAGGAGCAAGTATTTGCAAATGCACCTATTGGTCGGAATATTTTAGGCACCAAGAAGAACCTTAAAACGTTTACAAAGCAGAGTATTCAAACGTTTATGCAGCGCACCTACAATACCGATCAAATGGTATTCTCCTCGGTTGGGGATATTCCATTTAGTAAGGTAAAGAAGGTGGCCGAGAAATATTTTGGGGGCTTTCCGGCCAATCCAAGATTGTTTACTCGCACCCCTTTCAATGGATATTCTCCATCTGTAATTGAGAAGCATAAATCGACCTACCAAGCCCATTGTATTGTTGGCAATTTAGCCTACGATCTGAAAAACGAAAAGAGAATTGCATTGCATCTACTCATTAATATCCTTGGTGGTCCTGGAATGAATTCACGGTTAAATCTTTCGCTTCGCGAGCGACATGGGTTGGCTTATAATGTGGAGGCATCTTATACCCCTTATTCCGATACAGGGATAGTTTCTGTTTACTTTGGCACGGACAAAGAAAACATCGATAGAAGTATGAGCATTGTCCAAAAGGAACTTACTAAAATAAGAACGGTAAGTATTAGCGATTTGCTTCTCTTTAAGGCTAAAAAGCAACTCGTGGGTCAGTTGGCAATTGCTGCCGAGAGTAATGAAGGGCAAATGCTGTCGATCGGGAAGAGTTTGCTGGTGTACAATTCCGTCGATAGCCTCGAAGAGGTGGCTCAAAAGTTAGAGACGGTTACGGCTATGGATTTGATTACTACTGCCAATGAGATTTTTGCACCGACACAACTTGCAACTCTTATATTTAGGTAAGCCAAATGATTCAGAAGGATAGGGACCTTGAACGCTATATTTTGGAACACACCAAGCCGGAAGATTCTTTGCTTGTGGAGTTGGATCATGTAACGCATCTACGTACAGTTCAACCACGTATGCTTTCTGGCCATCTGCAAGGGGTAGTCCTAGAAATGATTAGCAAGATGGTGAAACCCTATAGAATTCTTGAGATAGGGACATTCACTGGATATTCGGCAATCTGTCTTGCAAAGGGACTAGCTACCGGAGGGATACTGCATACCATCGAAGTGGATGACGAGATGGTGCCCATTGCACAAGAGTATTTTGATCGGTCGGAGTGGCGTAATTGCATCAAGCAGCATGTAGGAAGTGCACTGCACATTGTTCCGATGTTGGGTGAGGAGTTCGATTTGGTTTTTATCGATGGAGACAAGCGGGAGTATATTGAATACTATAATACTGTTTTACCTTTTGTAAAGACTGGTGGATTTATTCTTGCAGATAACGTTTTATGGGATGGAAAAGTTTTGGAGAAAGATCCCAAAGATGCCCAAACAAAGGGCATTGTCGATTTCAACCAATATGTAAATTGCGATTCGGCTGTTGAGAATGTACTGCTTCCTTTTCGGGATGGTTTAATGCTGCTCAGGAAACTTGATTAAAAGGTTGAACAATTGCTTTATTCGAAGTGTTTAATAAGCGAACAAATTATCTGCAACATGGCAACATACTCAATTAAAGACCTTGAATTGCTTACGGGCATTAAGGCCCACACTATTCGTATGTGGGAAAGACGGTATGCAATTGTTGAGCCTGCACGAACACCAACCAATATACGATATTACAGTGACGACAATTTGAAGAAGTTGCTGAATATCTCCATTCTCAACAGTTGCGGGATGAAAATATCTATGCTTGCTAAGCTTTCGCTGGATGAGTTGGTTAAGAGCGTCTCGGAGGTGATGGATAAGCACAAGAGCCCTGGTTTGCTTACCGATCAGCTCATTGTATGCATGGTGAACTTTGATGAAAAGGGATGTGCCGAGTTGCTAAATGGGAGTATTGCCGTAAATGGTTTTGATTTTACTTTGCAAAAAGTAATATTTCCCTTTCTCGATAAGCTTGGAATTATGTGGCAAACGAGCAAAATCCTTCCGGCACATGAGCATTTTGCCACTGGTTTGATCCGAAAAAGATTGTTTTACGAAACTGAACTGCTGGGGCCAAACAAGGATAACCTACCGCAGATTATTTACTTTTTACCCGAAGGTGAGTTTCATGAAATTGTACTACTTGGGCTGAACTATTTTGGGAGAGCCAAAGGGATTTCTACTCTCTACCTTGGGCAGTCGGTGCCAATTGAAGATGTAATAACTATTGGAAAGCAGTTGAAGCCCAAAATGTTTGTGTTCTCCGCAATACTTCCTCAACCTCAAAAGTTAGAACTTTTATTAAAGGAACTGGCTACTAACTTCCCTCTTTCTACGCTCGTGGGAGGTGGTTCTGCTTTGGATGAGGTGAAGCGAAAACCGCGCAATTATGCAAAGTTGACCTCCTTTGTCGATTTTCAAAAAACAATCACTATTTAGGTGATGTCGCAGAAAACCAGCGAGTTTAATCGATAATACTGGTTTTTACGCGTCCATTTTATCTCTCTTATTTTTATTTAGAATCAATTTAGACGAACACATGGAGGGCCCTAGTATTAGGGCCTTTTGCGTGTTTGTTATTTAGAATGCTCGTTGATTATCATTCATTTGGCGATGTCGATTTGCTTTTGTGTTCATGCATGTTGTATATTTGTTTCAACATCAAGATAGACTATTTATAAATAACAAATACATCCTATAGCTATGACAGCAGTACAATTCCACACTCAGCTCATCGATTTAGAGTCAAACCTTGAGAGGTTTGCATACAGCCTAACGATGAATAAAGAAGATGCAAAGGATTTGCTACAGGAAACATACCTAAAGGCGTTGATGTATCAAGATAAATTTGAGGATAACACCAACCTAAAGGCATGGACCTTCACGATAATGAAGAATACCTTCATTAACAACTATCGTAAGACAGTTAAGCAAAACACAACGTTCGATTCGAGCGACAACCAATACCTCATGAACTCCAGGCCCGATAACTACACCAACCCGGAAATGGAGTATTCTCACAACGAGATCAGCAAGAAAGTAGACCAACTGGAGGACGAGTTCCGAATTCCTTTTCAGATGCACACCTCTGGCTTTAAGTATAAAGAGATTGCTGAGGAGTTGAATCTAAAGATTGGCACGGTAAAGAGCCGAATTTTCTTTTCTCGACAAAAGTTGATGAAGACACTAAAGGATTACGACAGGTAGTTTTTACCGAATTGTTTTTTGAGAGCCTCGATTAAAATCGGGGCTTTTTTATGCCGGTGCGTAGTCGTTTAATGAGGAAAGTTCGTCTTCAAATAGTAAAACTGTTCGATTATACTGGTCTATTGGAATATATGGGAATGAATTATTTTATCGCATTTGTTGCTTTTTCATCGAAAAAGTTTGTAATTTTTACAAAAAATTAGACCCATGGAAATCTCAGCAAATTCTCCTGTAAAGTTTGGCCTGTTAGGTAAGTCTTTTTTGACTTCACTTGCCATTATAGTTATTGGATGTCAAGTTGTTATGGCGCAAGCCGATCCGCAAATCCAAAAGTTAGAGGCAAAAGTGGACGCAACAAAACTGAAAGTTGAGGCGGCTGATGCCAAGATGTTCTCTGCTGATAGTCTAATCCAGGCTGGAGAGCAGTTGATTGCAGAAGGCGCTGGGGATATAAAAACAATCTCTAAAGAGGATAAGGATGTTCAAAAGTCCTTTTCAAACGAGATGAAACCAATTGAGAAGGCGCTGGGATCGAGGGACAAGGATGAAGTTAAGCAGGCAAAGGCCGATATGAAAGAGTTAAGTGGTAAGATGAAATTGGAGGTGAAGGCCCTTGATGCGCGCTTCAAGGAGTCACAAAAAAAGGTAGAATCAGGAACCAAGATGATGGAAAAGGGCAAGGAGAAGTTGAAAGTTGCGAAGGATGCGAAGAAACTTGCTGATGCAGCCTATAAGGATGCAGAGAAAGCTCTTGAAAAAGCGATGAAAGGAAAATAATTACCTGAACCTAACCTAGAAATAGGCCATCCTTAAGGATGGCTTTTTTATTTCCACGTGAATGGCCATATTCTTGAATTGCTTAGAGATACGGTTGACTTTTTCGCCTTTTAGATTATAATTTATCGGTGTGAGGCGGTAATAACGGTATCTGTATAAAGAACGTCGTTCCAGCGTTCATTTTACTTTCGAACCAAATTTTACCTCCTGATTCCTCAATAGTTTTTCGAACAAGGACTAATCCTAATCCTGTTCCACTGCTCTTGGTCGTGAAGTATGGCTCAAATATGTGCGGTTGGAGGTTGGTAGGAATGCCATAACCATTATCGGTTATACTCATCTGAACCAAGTTGTCGACAATTATTAGCGAAATGGTCACTTTCTGAATTTTCACTTCCGAGGATGCTTGCAGTGCATTGGCCACTAGGTTTGTGAGTGCCTTTTGCATCAATTCCTTATCGGCAAATACGAGTGGCTTTATTGTTGTATTTTCAGTATTATTTTCGAATTGGAGTGGCTGTCCACCAAAGAGCGATATCGTGTTTTCAATAAACTCAGCCATGTTTAACACCTCAGAATTGTTTCCCACATCCGTTGCTATGGCGCTGAATTGGCTGGCTGTTTTGGCAAGAATATCTACCTGTTCGAGGAGCATCTTGGAAAAGTCATAAAAACGTTGGTCCCAATCGGGTGCTCCGTCTTTCTTAATGCGGACAAGCTGTTGAAGGCTCAACTTTATTGGCGTTAATGGATTTTTTATCTCATGCGCTATTTGTCGTGCCATCTCGCGCCACACTTTCTCTTTCTCGCTCTGTGCCAAAAGTTGGGCACTATTGGATAGTTCAGCGGCCATTCGATTGTATTCCTTAACAAGATATCCAATTTCATCGTTATCGCGATACTCCAGCAGTTCGGGTTGGCCGGCAATGCTAGTCTTACGCATCGCGAGTTTCAATACGTGAAGTGGCTTGGATATATTGAATGCGGCAAAGTAGCCAAGCAAGCCTGCCATTATTGCAAGTAAAAGATATGTATTGGCAATTCGACCCACAAGGTTCAGTGTCTCTTGTCGTATCTCATTTTCTCGAATAAAGTAGGGCAGGTTCAGTATGGCAATTATATCACCACTCTTATTCAACAAAGGTGCGTACGCTGAGGTGAATTTTAGTAAGCCAATTTGCTCTGTAACTAGGACAAAATCGCGCTTCTCTTCCATTATGGCTGTGAAGGCGGTTGGGTTTATCCAATATCCCTGGAGCTTATTGCTGAAAACCTCGTGGCGTGACGTTCCCATTAAATCACCTGTGGGGGAATATATGTTAAGGTCCGCATATAGAATATTTGAGGTGGCAATCATGCTGGAATCAATCATGCCGGGGCTCCATACGGCTTCAATTTGCTGTGCTGTTGGTTCGGTTAACGTGACAGCCGAACGCATCTTTTCTGTAATTCCTTGTTCAATTGTTGTTTCTTGGCGCGATAGACCATAGCCCAACGAAATTGTGCCAACGGCCAGCATGGAAATAACCATTAGCGACACCGACAACCGTTGGATGCGCTTTTGAAGGGTAAAAATGTTTCGTTGGCTTTTACTCCGGCGCCGAAAGACAATTCTAACAAGAATGTAGGCGCCAAGAAAGATGTAAACCAACGGTGAAAGGAGGAAAAGAAGGGAGGATTTCTCTTCAGACACCACAACAATTTGTTGGTTATCATTGCGCTGGATTACATGGTTGTAATTTCCATTATCTATATTGCTATTCCGTTTGAAGTATTCGGGTCGTTTGAGTGGGTATGGGTATTTGCCTACCTTCATTTCGAGCTTACTATCGCGGTATTTGGCATAAGAAACATTCGTGGGTAAATCGGTCGAGGAATCTTTTGCCTTGTTGGATAATAGGCTGGGATAGCCAGGGAGGTTTAGTGTTGCTTTAGAGTCAATTTCAATGGCAAGAAAATTCCTGCCACCCTTGCCATCGTTATATCTACCAAGGAATAGGTAGCTAATGCGACCATTGTTGTTATTTAAAAAGTAGAACTGCTCTGCTACAATTGGCCGGCCAATGAGTGTGGCCATTTCTACAAAAAAGTTTTGGCAGTCAACTTTTTTGGGTGTATCGTTAACAATAAGCTTCGATCCTCGTGGACAAGCAGTAATTTGGAGGTCATACTGGGCTGAGAAATCCTTGAAGTAGGTATTTCTTACATATCGATTAATCTCGCTGAGGGATTGCGGAACTTTTTTAAGTAATACCGTGATGGTGGAGTCGTTCTCGATGGCACTTATACGTCTTTTGATCTTTGACTCCAGATTTAAGTCTTGGTCAACCGCCAACTCTTTTGCAATATTCTCGAGGGTCTTTTGGGTATTAATATGGTTATCGTTGATCAGTTGTAGCGAAAGCACTACGCTGATCACTATTGAAAGATAGGTAGGGATTAATTTTGTTGTTGCATTACTTTTGGAGCCTAATGCGATGAGAAGGGGTAGAAGCAAGGCCCCCGTAACTCCAATCATCCTATCGAAGGGTGTATTATACGGTAGAAGCGAGATGAGCAGAGCCGAGAGTAGTGCAATACCACCCAGAACAATGGTTGTGGTTTTGGCCTGAATGACCAATCGCAGCGCAACTTTTACCAGAAGAAGCATTACCCATCCTAGGGAAACAATGGTCAATAGTCCAATTAGGCTGGGTGCCCATTCAATGGCGCTTCCTTCGCCAATTGGGCCCATAAGAGCGAGCAGATTGCTAAGTAATAGTTGCGATAGTCCTGCCGTGAACGCAGCAAGCAACAATAGCAGGCTTGGGAAAACAATACCTTTATTGGAGTCGTTCCATCGGGCTAGCCGTTTGGCTTCTAATCCAGAGACAAAAACTGGAATCGAGAAAACCGTTATAAATGCGATTTGCAGCAGTTTTCCTATGTCAGTAAGTTCGTGGTTGAACAGCCAAGGTGGAAGACCTTTTACGAGTTCAGGATAGTTAATTATTGTTGCATTTACAATAAGGAAGAAAATTACTGGAGCCGCAAGCAGTTTTAGCCACCAGAATTTTAACCAATCGAATGCTCTCAGCAGATTATTTGCCGAAATGGAAATGGCCAAAAGAGAAAAAATCACCAACCACCCCAGTTTCTTTTCAGAGCCTTTGTTTGGAAGTAACGAATATACGGTCTTGCCTTTACTCTTTATTTGGAATTCGGTAGGCTTTGCTAGAGAAATATTATTAAAGGCTATGGATTCCGGAACTGTTTTTGCTTGGAGATATTTGTTTTTAATAATGAATCCTGTGGATACTTTTATTGCCGAGATAAAGTGTAGTCCGAGCGTATCTTTTGTGTTGCAGAGGTAAACCCCGCCAGTTAAGGCAACTGGTTCACTATCATAGTTTGCAAACGGGTTGAATTCGTCCGGTCCCGGTGAACTGTTGCTCCATGCAATGATCTTTCCGTTTTTATAGATTGCAAGGGCGATATCATTTTTAACCAAGGATTGCAGCCGTTCGTTAAGAGCCATGGATAGGCTTGGGCTCTTTACAAATAGTGAATCGGAAATAATTGTATCAATGGTTTCGTCAGTAATCGATATTCTGTTGCTCAGCGATGTCTCAATCCGCTTTTGTTCGTAGGAATAAATCGAGGAGGCGATGCTATCTCTCCATGCATAAAGAGCCAATAAAATCGTGGCGACCAACAAGAGTATGCAGGTCCAAAGGATTTGTTTTGTTTTGCAGTTTTTGGCTTTCATGGTTACTGGTGATGATAAGGCTCGCCCTTCAGAATGGTAAATGCTCGGTAGAGTTGTTCCAAGAAGATAACCTTTACCATTTGATGAGAAAAGGTCATTTGGGAGAGGGATAGCTTGCCCGATGCCGTCTTGTAAACCTCATCGGAGAAGCCGTATGGTCCACCGGAAACAAAGCATAGGGAGCGTGTTCCCTCAAGGATTCTCTTTTCCAGAAATTCAGCAAAACCGGGAGAACTCATCTCTTTGCCCCGCTCATCGAGCAATACGATATAGTCGCCGTCGGCACAAGCCTTTAGGATAAGATCGCCTTCCATCTTTTTTTGTTGTAGTTCGGAGAGACTCTTCGCGTTTTTAATATCTGGGATTAGCTTTAACTCAAAGGAGATGTAGTGTGTTAATCGTTTTTCATACTCCTTTACCCCCTCGGCCAAGAAGGTAGGGGTTGTTTTGCCAAATGCTATAAATCGAATCTTCATGTGAACTTATTTTTCTATGTGCCTAAGGAGTTATTCCTCACAGTCGCTATACTGCCTTTTAATTGGTGGCAGGGTAGTAACCTTTTCGGGTTGCAATTCAGTAATTCCGTCAAATTTATTAACTTTGATTGACCTTGCAACCCAAAGGCGTATGTTGATGCTTTATTTTCCAAGTTAGCTTATATTTGCACTACGAACAATTTATTCAAACCCCAGCAATAAGGGGGCTCGTAGCAAACGAAGTGCCAAAGACACAGGAAACGCATAATAGATATTTTTCAGCATGGAAGTTACGGAAATTCTGGTAGATGAGCTTATTGATATCGCAATTAGGGAAGATGTTGGCGATGGCGACCATAGTTCCTTAAGCTGTATCCCTTTCGAAAAGATGGGAAAGGTGAAGCTGTTGGTTAAGCAAGCCGGTGTTCTTGCGGGGGTAGCAATTGCAAAGAAAGTATTCTTGCGTATCGACCCTGCTACGGAAATGGAAATTATTCTAAACGATGGAGCCATAATTAAGCCGGGCGACATTGCCTTTTACGCTGTAGGACGGGTTCAATCTCTGCTTAAGAGTGAGCGCTTGGTGCTAAATATCATGCAGCGAATGAGCGGAGTGGCTACGCAAACTGCCGAGTATGTGAAGCTGGTAGAGGGTACAGGAGCGAAGATACTTGATACCCGAAAAACTACTCCGGGAATGCGCGTGCTCGACAAACAGGCGGTAAAAATTGGGGGTGGCGAAAATCACCGGATGGGGTTATACGACATGGTGATGCTGAAGGATAATCACATCGATTTTGCCGGGGGAATTGAGGCGGCTGTTGCACGCGTAAAAGCGTATTTGAAAGCAGAGAACAGAAGTTTAAGGATTGAGGTTGAGGTTCGCTCTCTTGAGGATATTAAAACACTTTTGCGACTTGATGGCGTTCATCGGGTAATGTTCGATAACTTCTCTGTTGAGAAAACATTTGAAGCGGTTGCGTTGGTTGGGGGGAAACTCGAAACCGAATCGTCGGGCGGAATTAACAAGGATACCATTCGGAGCTACGCCGAAGCTGGGGTAGACTATATTTCGGTGGGGGCGCTTACGCACCAGATTAAAAGTCTTGATTTAAGTTTAAAAGCTGTTTAAACATGTATAAACGATTTGTTGGGTATTTGTTGGGTATATACTATCGTTCTACCCTATGGGCCAAGGAGGTTTCGCTTCCTGGGTTTTATAAAACTCCAATATACGATGTCGTTGTCTTTTTCTTTAGGGGCATCATGCAGGGCTCGCTTACTACACGTGCCTCAGCCATTGCTTTCAGCTTTTTTTTGGCGATCTTTCCCTCTATCATCTTTTTGTTTACACTAATACCCTACATCCCGGTAGATAATTTCCAAGGGCAGTTCTTTTCCATGCTTAAGGCACTTATTCCCGGCAATGCTTTTGCCGCGCTTGAATCTACACTGCTTGAGGTTATTACCCTTAAGAGTGGTGGCCTGCTCTCATTTGGTTTTGTTGCCGCACTCTTCTTCTCTACCAACGGTGTAAACTCTCTTCTTGGCGCGTTCAATGCTACTTACCACCGAATCGTTATTCGTAATATCTGGTCGCAATATATCGTATCTATTTTGCTTACCATTTTTCTCACCTTCCTGATTTCGTTAGCAACTGCACTTATTATATTCGGGCAATTAGCGTTATCCTACCTCGATGCTCATAATATTATTAAAGACGGAATTGTTATATGGCTACTGATCATTAGCAAATGGTTGATTGTGCTAATACTCTTCTTCTTCTCCATTGCTATGCTTTACTACTTTGCTCCTGCCGACCGAATTAAGTTTCGCTTCTTCTCGCCCGGGGCCTCGTTGGCTACATTCCTGATAATAGTAACCTCTGTTGGTTTCTCTGCCTACGTGAATAATTTTGGTCAATATAATAAGCTCTATGGGTCTATTGGGAGTTTTATGGCCCTTATGCTCTGGCTTTATTTCAATGCTATTGCGCTTTTGCTCGGATTCGAACTTAATGCCAGCATTAGTTCCGCCTCAAATGATAGGGGCGACAATGTTGATGCAATGATAAAAAAGTTAGATTAAAAGCTAAACATTCTTATTTCATAGCTGTTTTTGCTTGCATTAGGAGATGTGTGAGTGGAATTGCTGTGCATTGTAATGTGTAGGTTGGCGAAATTGGGGTTATTCCCGATGGTGATTATTTCGAAACAGAATAGCATTCGTCATACAGCAGTGTTTGAACCATAAAAAGATGTATAATGAAGAAGGACATTGCCAATATCCGACAGGAGTATAGGCTAGCATCGCTGCTAGAGACAGAGGTGGATACTAATCCAATGGTGGTGTTTAATGGATGGCTCCAGGAGGCAATAAAGGCTGATGTGCCCGAGCCTACGGCCATGACGGTAGCGACTTCAACCTTTGAGGGAAAGCCATCGGCTCGAATGATGCTTCTGAAGGGTGCCGATGAGAATGGTTTTTCATTCTTCACCAACTACGAAAGCCGTAAGGCGCGCCAGTTGGCGCAGAATCCATTTGCAGCACTGGTTTTCTTTTGGCCCCTGCTCGAGCGTCAAGTAAGAATTGAGGGTAAGATTTCGAAGGTTAGCGCAAAGGAGTCGGATCGATACTTTAAAAGTCGTCCGGTGGGTAGCAGGATTGGTGCTTGGGCTTCGCCGCAAAGCCAAGTTATTCCTAATCGTCGTTACCTTGAGAGTTTGAAAATGGACTTCCAGGAAGAGTTTGCCAAGCGGGAGATTATTCGACCCGATAACTGGGGTGGATATGTGTTAGAGCCAATCTTGATTGAGTTTTGGCAGGGCAGGCCCGATAGGCTACACGACAGGCTTCAGTATCGATTGGAAAATGAAGGTTGGATTCTTGAGCGATTAGCACCATAAAAAACAAAAGCCCCATTTCTGGGGCTTTTTCTGTGTTATGCAATGTGAATGTATTTGTCAACCAAAGCCTTTATCTCATCGTGCTTGCCGTAGAGTTTTTCGCTTAGACCTTCATCTTTGTAAGATTTCAAGATTTTAATCTTGCTGTCGATCATCCCCTTGGGGAAGATTCCGTTGTTCTCGAAGATTGCTCTCTTCTGGCTTAACCGATCAGCCGATTCGGAGCAGGAGATAGGCAGTTGCTCCAACTTCTCTTGAATGTGCTTATTCTCCTCCTTAAAGATGTTGCAATCCACGTATTGGGCTTGGGCGCGCGCTAGTGCATTTGGCATGGTGAGACCGTGCTCTGCACCCACAACAAGTCCAGCAAGAAGACAGTAAAGATCGGCCGAACCATCGGGTGTGCGGATCTCAACCGTTTGTTTGCTTTCGGTATGGGTTAATAGTGAATCGTCTTGAGGGTTGGCATCGTGAAGCATGGTATTGGCTCCGTTCCATCCCAGCGGCACACGAATTAGCACCGAACGGTTTCTATCGCCCCAGCAAATGCTGGTTGGTGCCTCTTGGTGAGGAACCAAGCGTAGGTAGGAGGTAGGAATGGTATTGCCAAAAGCAGTGAGGGCATCAGCAACATCGAGTATCCCGGCAATCATCTTCTTGGCCGTATCGCTCAACTTACCTTCGGAAACCATCATATTTTTGCCATCCTTAACCAGCATCATGTGCACATGAAGTCCGCTTCCGGCCTTACCTACCGTGATCTTTGGTGCAAAGCTAATGTTTACACCGTAGCGGTATCCAAGCATACGAAGAATCCACTTAGCAATAACCATTTGCTCTACGGCTTCTTCGGCAGTCATGGGAAGAAACTCAATTTCGTGCTGCTCGTAATGGATGCCATCTTGGGTAAAGCAACCCACCTCGGAGTGACCATACTTAACGTGACCGCCGGCGCGGGCAATATAGCGAAGCGCTTCCACCCGTATAATTTCCCATTTGGAGTAAGGTTCCGAAGCGTGGTAACCCTTTTGATCAACGCCCGGATACACTTCTTGATCTTCGGCAATAACATAGTATTCCAACTCGCCCAAGGCCATGAAGGTGTAGCCGGTTTTGCGGCGGAATTCCTCATGAGCTTTGCGCAGAACAAACTCGGGAGAGCTATCAAGGGGCTTGCCTTCGTTGTTGTAAAATGAGCAAAGGATATTGAGTGTTGGCACTTCGGCAAACGGGTCAACGAATGCAGTGCGGAATTTAGGGATGACGTATAAATCGCTCGAACCCGCCTCGATAAAGGAGAATAGGCTCGATCCATCTACACGCTCACCACCCGAAAGGATAATATCTAAATGGTCTTTACTCCAAAGAATAAAGTTAAGGGTTTTGAGCTTTCCATCCTCCGCCACGTAGCGAAAGTTCACCATTTCTATTTCGTGCGCCTCGGCAAAGTTGATGATGTCCTGCTTCGTAAACTCTGCTGCTGGTTTCTTGAGATACTGCACCAATTCGTTGGGGCTCATTATAATTTCGGAATCTCTCATTTGTTTTCGATTTAAGGAAACATGTCAAAACTACCCTTTTACAATAACATTTCCAACGAGTTCACTCGTTTGCACCAATGTTAGAAAACATAGATGAAAGGTACCAAAATGAAAACAGAAAGCAGCCGTTTGGGCGTATCGAGTTCCTATTTGTAATTAAAAACTCTAAAATCGAAGTTCGGAACTTCAACCTGGGAGTAAAAAGCATCGGCGTCGAAGTTCGGAACTCCAAGGCCGGAGTAAAAAGCATCGGCGTCGAAGTAAAATGCTTTGAAGCCGAAGTTCGGAACTCCAAAACCGGAGTAAAAAGCATCGGCGTCGAAGTAAAAAGCATTGAAGCCGACGTTCTGAACTTCAACGTCGAAGTTCAGAACTCCAAAACAGGAGTTTAGGACTCTAAAATCGGAGACTAGGGCTACTAAATGGGGAGCCTACTCCCGCGCTAACTGGGGGCAGCCTGCCATTGCCTATACGCTTACGGGTTCTTCGAACGCTGGAAGGTAATTGTTCATCAACTTTCGGGGTGACTCTTTGCTAACAATAAAAGTCACCCTGAAAGTGCCCGTGCATAGTCCGAGTGCGACTTGTATGCTATAGCGTAGTAGTCGCGCCTGGACTAGCTGAAAAGCGGAGGCTCCAAGAGCCTCCGACGGCGTTTTTTCGGGCAAGGCCTTGAGTTTTTTGCCTACTTTTTGTGTCAAGACAAAAAGTGGGTGGGGTTTGGGGCAACGCCCCGAAAATACACACAACGCATCAAACCATATTCCCTGAGCAGTTAATGCAAAGCAGTATAAATCCAAAAGATTAGTGAGGTGGGTTCTTATCGTGAAGCGTTTTGAAAATGTTAAACGTGAATTCCCTGATTCCCGCTTTCGCGGTGACTTCTCGCTCGGCAGAAAAGTTCACCCATAAAAAAAGCGGAGGCTCCAAGAACCTCCGCTTAATATGTAGTATTTGTGGCGATGCGCTACTTCTTTAATTGTGCAATTTGCTCCTCAATGGCTTTGATCTTTGTCTCGGCGTCGGACTTCTTGTTTTGCTCCATCTCTACAACTTTTGCCGGTGCGCTGTTCACAAATTTCTCATTGCTCAACTTTTTCATAACCGATTCCAAGAATCCCTGAAGGTATACCACCTCGGCTTGAAGTTTTTCTAACTCTTCTTCAACATTGAGTAGTCCACCCAGCGGGAGGTAGTACTCGGTAGTTTTTACCATAAACGACGATGCACCTTCCACCTTTGTATCGGTATCGTTGATGGTCGTGAGATTGGCCATTTTGATGATTACCGAGTTGAGGTTTACAAGAGGGCTACCCTCTCTTTTCACAAACAGCTCCAAGGTTTCCTTGTGGGGGATATTCTTGTCCTGACGAACCGAGCGAACATTGGCAACCGTTTCCTTCAGGTTTTCGAACTCCTCGAGGATCGCAGAATCGAAAGCTTTGGCTACTGGCCATAAGCTTACCATAATGGAATCTTTGGCATCTCGCTCCTTAATAAGGTGGTAAATCTCCTCGGTAAGGAATGGCATGTAGGGGTGAAGAACCTTAAGCAGTCGCTCAAAAAATTCTATTGTGGTGTTGAGGGTTTTTCCATCAATGGGCTGGTTGAACGCGGGCTTTATGGCCTCGAGATACCAGCTGGAGAACTCGTCCCAGAATAGCTTATATACCACCATCAACGCTTCTGAAATATTGTAGGCGTCAAACTGTTGGTTTACCTGCTCCAGGGTTTGGTTGAACTTAGCCTCGAACCATTCCACCGTAAGGCGTGTGTGTTCGGGCTGTGGAATGGTTGCATCAACCTCCCATCCTTTTACTAAGCGGAAGGCATTCCAAATTTTATTGCTGAAGTTACGGCCTTGCTCCGTAAGGTTTTCGTCGAAGAGGAGGTCGTTTCCGGCAGGGCTGCACAGGAGCATTCCCACCCGAACACCATCGGCACCATACTTGGCAATAAGGTCGAGCGGATCGGGGGAATTCCCTAGCGATTTCGACATCTTGCGGTGCAGCTGGTCGCGCACAATACCGGTTAGGTATACGTTGGTGAAAGGTTTTGCGCCCTGGTATTCGTATCCGGCAATAATCATGCGGGCCACCCAGAAGAATAGAATTTCGGGAGCGGTAACCAGATCGTTGGTTGGGTAGTAGTATTTAATCTCAGCGTTTTCGGGGTTTCGAATACCGTCGAACACCGATATGGGCCACAACCACGAGGAGAACCAGGTGTCGAGCACATCTACATCCTGGCTTAGGTCGGCCATGGTGAGCGCGCTGTTGCCCGTTTCTTTCTTGGCTTGGGCTAGTGCTTCCTCATCGGTTTCGGCCACAATGCAAGTGCCGTTGCTGAGGTAGTAGGCCGGAATGCGGTGGCCCCACCACAGCTGGCGCGAAATACACCAGTCCTTAATGTTGTCGAGCCAGTGCTTGTAGGTGTTCTTGAATTTGGATGGGTAAAGCTTTATCTCGTCGTTCATAACCGCATCGAGGGCAGGCTTTGCTAGATCCTCCATTTTCAGGAACCACTGGGTAGAGAGTTTGGGCTCAATAACGGCATCGGTTCTTTCGGAATAGCCAACTTTATTCGCGTAGTTCTCAATCTTTTCGATAAGGCCGGCCTTATCCATGTCTTTTACAATCTCGTCTCTTACGGCAAACCTATCTTTCCCAACGTAAAGCTGTGCCTTCTCGTTGAGGGTTCCGTTGTCGTTGAAGATATCGATGGATTCCAGCTTGTATTTCTGGCCCAACATGTAGTCGTTGATATCGTGGGCCGGAGTAACTTTAAGTGCGCCGGTTCCAAATTCAATGTCTACATAATCGTCCTCGATGATGGGAACAATACGGTTGATGAGCGGAACGATTACCCGTTTACCTTTAAGGTGTGCAAAGCGAGGATCGTTGGGGTTCACACAAACGGCGGTATCGCCCAAGATGGTTTCGGGACGAGTGGTGGCAACCACAATGTATTCGCCGGTACCCTCAATTTTATAGCGAAGGTAGTATAGCTTGCTCTGAACCTCTTTGTATATTACCTCCTCATCGGAGAGGGCTGTCTTTGCTTGAGGATCCCAGTTTACCATGCGCACTCCGCGGTAAACGAGCCCTTTTTTATGGAGGTCGACAAAAACCTTTATTACACTTTCGGAACGTTCAGGATCCATGGTAAATGCGGTGCGCTCCCAGTCGCAGGAAGCACCCAACTTCTTCAATTGCTCTAGGATGATCCCGCCATGCTTATGAGTCCACTCCCATGCATGTTCCAGAAACTCATCGCGAGTCAATGAGGCCTTGTCTATACCTTGGTCTTTCAGCTTGCTCACCACTTTTGCTTCGGTAGCAATGGAGGCGTGGTCGGTTCCGGGAACCCAGCATGCATTCTTTCCCAACATCCTTGCGCGTCGCACAAAAACATCCTGAATGGTATTGTTGAGCATATGGCCCATGTGCAAAACGCCGGTAACGTTTGGCGGAGGAATAACAATGGTATAAGGCTCCCTTTCGTCGGGTATTGAGCGGAAAAAGCCTTGGTTCATCCAATAGGAATACCACTTATCCTCAATTGAAGAGGGGTCATACTTTGTTGGGACTTCCATCTGAAACAGTAGTTATGTCGTGTTGAATTTTGGCAAAGCGACAAATTTAAGAATTTATTGGATAACCAGACCGATATTTAAGAATTTAGGCGTATAGGATTAGGCTAGAGAATCAATCCTTCAACGTATATCGGTTTTCTATAACCTATTTATAGGATTTGTTGGCAAGCGAAACCAATTTAGGCAGCACGCTAATTCTCTGTTTTATAATAGCCGTAGGGTTTATGTCGAAGGCAATCTTCCCATTCACCATTCTGAAACTAATACCGGCTCCAAGGGCAGCGAGTCCATCTTTTTCGGAAATGATGAGTGTTGCGTTGGTTCCAATTTTTGAAATAACCAGATCGAGGCTGCCAGCCCTATCTCTAGGAATGTAGAGGATATGACATTTGCCTATTTGCCCTATGGTTGCGTATGTCTTGATGAAGACTGGTTTGTTTTTTATAGTTCTCTTTCCTTCGAGCAGCCGGAGAGCTTCTGTGGTGTTCGAGTTACCAAATACGCCAATTACAAAGGCATCGCCTAAGTCTTCCTCTTGCCACTCTGTGTAGTTGGTAAAATTATAAATGAAGCCAGCCTGCACTTTAGCCAGCTGGGCAAAGGCTTGGGATGAGGCGCAAAGGGCCAACGCAAGAAAGAGTGACACCTTCTTCATTGAGCAATTGTGGAATGGTAGAGGCCGTAAGTTATAAAAAGGGTAGAAACTCAGGTGTTTTTTACCACAAATTCTGAGATTTATCAAAAACAATCTCAGCGGTTTCTATTGTGTCGCTACTATGAAGCGCCCGATCCTTTACGTAGAAACGATATTTTATAGTATCTGATGGTAGTTGAAGGGTATGGGCATTGGGGAAGTGTTCAAATCTCACGCTTATCGTTGCCTTTTGTTGCTTATTATTTCCCTCGGCTTCAAAGTAGAGGATGGGTTTGCTAAGTGGGCTTGCTGCATTATCGGGAACTGGAATATAAACACCGTTTATTTTGTTAAATTGCTTAAGAAATAGGTTGTTTCGGTATTCTGGAGCGGTAGTAGAATCGGGCGTATCCAATCCAAAATCCCCATCTCCATCCCGTAATTCAAACTTGATAGTGCAAAACCAAACCTTGTTGTCATTACTAAACCCCTTTTCGGTCTTATACGATAGGTAGGTAATGGACGGAATGTTGGAATAAACTTCCTCCTTTTTACAGCCAAAGGAGAGCAGTAGTGCAACCATTGCACCCAAAAAGGCAAAACGGCCGAGAGAGGACACGCTATATCCCTTCCCTCGACCGTTTTGAGTAATTATCTTTAAGGTAGCCATTGGTGCTTCCTTTTATTTTTGTCTAATAAATATCTGAATGGGAACTCCTGTAAATTCGAATTGCTCCCGAAGTTTATTCTCCAAGAAACGCTTGTAGGGCTCCTTCACATACTGCGGCAGGTTACAAAAGAATGCAAAACTAGGCGCGTAGGTAGGGAGTTGTGTAACGAACTTAATCCTAACGAACTTATCCTTAACCGATGGAGGGGGATAGGCCTCGATAAGTGGAAGCATTACATCGTTCAGCGTTGAGGTGGGGATACGTCGGCGACGGTTCTCGTTCACGCGAACTACCTCGTCGAGCACGTTGTAAATACGCTGCTTGGTAAGGGCGGATACAAATAGAATGGGAACATCCTTGAAAGGGGCAAGGCGGCGTTGAATGGCTTCCTTGTAATCTTCAAGCGTTTTGTTCTCCTTCTCTACTAAATCCCACTTGTTTACCAATATTACCACGCCCTTACGGTTACGGTAAATTAGGTTGAAAATGTTAATGTCTTGAGCCTCTATTCCGAGGGTTGCATCGAGCATAAGCACGCAAACATCGGAGTTTTCGATAACCCTGATAGAGCGGAGCACCGAATAGAATTCTAAATCCTCGGTTACCTTACCCTTTTTGCGTAGACCTGCAGTATCGATAAGGTAGAAGTCGTGACCAAACTTATTGTAGCGGGTAAGAATAGCATCGCGGGTAGTACCTGCAATAGGCGTAACGATGTTGCGCTCCTCACCAAGAAGGGCATTTGCAAGGCTGCTCTTGCCTACGTTAGGCTTGCCTACAATTGCAATCTTGGGAAGCGTATCTTCCTCTTCTTCTTCATTAACAAGAGCAGGAAGTCCGGTAACTACGGCATCGAGCAAGTCGCCGGTACCGCTTCCGTTCATGGATGAGATGGCAAAGTAGTTGCCCAATCCCAACTCGTAGAACTCATTTGCTTCCATGTAGCGTTGGGTGTTATCCACCTTGTTAACTACAAGCAATACCTTTTTATTGGTAACTTTTCGAAGCATGTGCGAAACCTCTCTGTCGGTGTCGGTAATGCCTTCAGCAACATCAACCAGAAAGAGGATGAGGTCCGATTCTTCGATAGCCAACTTAACTTGCTTGCGAATCTCTTCCTCAAAAATATCGTCGGAATCGTTGATGTAACCACCAGTATCGATCACTGAAAATTCTCTGCCGTTCCAATCGGTTTTTCCGTAGTGGCGGTCGCGGGTCACCCCTGCTGTTTCGTCCACAATGGCCTCCCGTGCACCAACCAACCTATTGAAAAGGGTTGATTTACCAACGTTTGGGCGACCTACAATAGCAATAATGTTTCCCATTTTTAACTCTTCCTTGGAACTTTAGTTTTGATTATAGCCAAATCGTTTTAGCATCAGGTCGCTGTCGCGCCAGTTTTCCAGCACCTTAACCTGTAGGCTTAAAAACACCTTCTTGTCCACAAAGGCTTCAATATCGTGACGTGCCTTGGTGCCAATTCTCTTGAGCATTATTCCTTGATGTCCTATGAGGATTCCTTTTTGGGATTCTCGAACAACGTATATGAGGGCCTCAATGTGGATTATTTTCTCCTCCTCCTTGTAGCTATCTACTACCACCTCTACCGAGTATGGGATCTCCTTCTTGTAGCTAATCAGGATTTTCTCCCGAATAATTTCCGATACAAAGAAGCGCATGGTTTTGTCGCTCATTTGATCCTTGGGGAAATACTCCGGGTTTTCAGGTAATTTCTCGAGGACCTCGGTTAAGAGTGCCTCTTGGTTGAACTTGTGTAGTGCCGATACCGGGATGATCTTGGCTTCGGGCATGCGCACCTGCCATGCGTCCATCGCTTCAACAACGGCCTCTTGGCTTTTGGCAAGATCCACCTTATTTATAACCACGATTACGGGCACGTTCATGCGGGTAATCTTCTGAATAATATCTTCGTGTAGGTCAATTGCCATGCCCATTTCGGTAACCAGCAGAATGATGTCGGCATCGGAAAGAGCGGAGTAAACAAACTGCATCATACTCTCTTGCAGCTTGTAGTTGGGTTTAAGCACTCCAGGGGTATCGGAGTAAACTATTTGGAAGTCGTCTCCATTGACAATTCCCATGATGCGGTGTCGTGTGGTTTGGGCTTTCGATGTGATAATGGAAAGTTTCTCTCCCACCAATGAATTCATTAGTGTAGACTTTCCTACATTGGGAAAACCTATAATGTTCACAAAACCTGATTTGTGCGCCATGCTACAATTTTTTTTTAAGAGCACAAAGATAGCACGAAAAAGCTGGTTGAGCGCTATCGAAACGGTATAAATGCAAATTATTGCATGGTTATCTTTTGTTTTGTAGGTATTTATAGTCAATTCCATTTTTTTGATAATGGTTTTCTGCTTCTAATGGCAGCGGGGAGCAAAGTGGCCGGGTTCACTACTCTCGATATCCCAAATTATCGGGTGACAAGTTATAATTGACTGAAATAGTAACCAAAGGGTTCTCCTCTCCGATAAGCATTAGGGTAGAATAATGAAACGTGATTGGATGTTAGATGCAGCCGCAATAAACCGACAAGGGCGGGGAGGCGACTCTATTAAAAAAGAAAGGGATAATCCGAAGTTTATTTCGGACTATCCCTTTTCTGAATTTGAATTAGTGCTACCTTTCTTTTGAGAGCAAGAAGTAGGCAACCGAATCCTTTAGCGATTCGGCTTGGTCGGCCAGCTCCTCAGCACCTGACGAGAGTTCTTCGGAGGCAGCTGCATTTTGTTGAATAATTTGGCTTAGTTGCTGCAGTGCTGTGTTAATTTGTTCTACTCCTAAGTTCTGTTCCATGCTGGCTGCGGCAATCTCTTGAACCAACTGGGCTGTACGCTTTACTTCTGGAGAGAGTTCTTGCATCAGTTTGGTGCTGTTTTCGGAAACGGCAAGGCTCGATCGGGAGAGTACCCCAATTTCGTCGGCGGAAGTTTTGCTGCGCTCAGCTAACTTGCGCACTTCGGCCGCTACAACAGCAAATCCGCGACCGTGTTCACCTGCACGCGCAGCCTCTACTGCTGCATTTAGCGCCAGAATATTGGTCTGAAAGGCAATATCGTTAATTATCGTAATCTTTTCGGCAATGAGTTTGGTCGACTCCAAACTCTGCTTAGAGGCATCGGCTACTACCTCCATTTTGGATGCAATTTGAACCGCAATACGCTCGGTTTCCTTGGCATTGTCGGAGTTTTGCTGAATGTTCGCTGCCATCTCCTCCATGGAGGATGAGACCTCCTCGGCCGAACTTGCCTGCTGGTTGGCTCCCACCGAAAGTTTATCTGAACCTTCGTTTATTTGTTGGCTGATGTTTGTTATAATGGATGCACCGTCTTGGATATGGGTGACTACCTTGGAGATATCCTCTGTCATCTTGTTGATGGATTCCGAAAGGATGCCAATTTCATCGTGATTGGAGTAGCTTACCTTGTGACTCAAATCGCCTTGGGCTATTGCCTTGGTAACTTCCACTATGGCAAAGATTGGGCTTATTACCTTGTTTAGGTAAATGCCTATAATGAATGAGAGGATAATAAACACCACAAGACCAATACCGATTTCGCTCCAGAGTGCACTTGTTGCCTCGGCCACAATATGTTCTTTGGGAACCTCAATTTGAAGTTGCCAAGGAGTGGTAGATTCCCCTATTTTCAAAGGAACGGTTACGGTGAGGTTATTGTTGTAATACTTGGTCTCGGCAATCCCGCGCTGCACCTTGGACAATCTTTCAGTGCTATTCTCCTTATCAACATCCTTTATGTTTTTGCCTACATTGTCCGGATTTTGGTTGTCGGCGCAGTAGGTGCCATTATTCGAGATCAAGCTAATTCGGGATCCCTCTCCTAGCGATTTTTCACCCATGATGAGCTGTTGAAGCCATTCCAGTGGAATGTCGGCAGTCGTAACACCATAAAAAGTGCCGTTGGCCATAATGGGTGCCGAAAAGGTCATCATTAAAACATCTTTTCCTTGTACGGGGTAAATATAGGGATCGATAATGGCAATACTCTTGGTTTGACGGGGAATTACGTACCAATCTCCGGCACCAGCCACCTCATAATCGACCAAGGGGTCTAGGCCGATCTCGCTACCTCCGCTGCGGTATAGGTAGGGGATAAATCGACCCGTTTTATCGTGGGCGGGAGTGTTTGCATACTTGGCATCGTTGCCATCGAAGGCGTTGGGTTCCCAGCATGTAGACATCCCTACAAAGGAACTACGGCCGTTAAGCACTTTCCTAAGCATTTCGATGCTCTGCTCGCGACCTAGGGTGAACTTGCTTCCATTCTCTTTTATAGATGAAAAGGTATTTGCCATGGCTCGAACTACCTCGAGCGACGATTCAAAGGAGGCATCCACTTGGTTGGTGTATTCCTTGGCAATGGTTTCTACCAACTTCTCTTCGGAACTCAATAGTTTGTTGCGAAGGGTGATGGTAGAGTAGGCAATTAGAATTCCTACGGTAATCAAGATTCCAACTGTAATGATGAGCTGAATTCTATATTTCAATGAGCGGTGGCTTGAAAAATCCATAAGACTTACATATTGGGTTTACTTCATTGATGAATACTCACAACTATTAAACCCTGGTTTTTGGTTATGGTTTTATGGTTAATCAATTGTTACGGACGTTTGTCAAACGACCGACATGCAATACTTTACCACACCGTTTGGGTCGATTTTGCCAACTATTAGAAGTTAAAAACGGTGTATTTCAAAAGCACAGCCTGTAGAAATGAATGAATATCTACGCCTTTTTAGTCAGCATCTTGCTTGCCTAAATTCAAGTAACAAATGCAACTTATAGGATAGATTAGAGAGAAAGGAATTACTTTTTTCAGAACAGGAAGATGAGGATTACCCACCTTCGCTGCTCCGATGGAAAAAATGTGGTTCTTTACCCCCTAAGTCCTCTAAAAATAAGTTGTAATGGCGCACATCAACCAAGAGCAAAGGTATGTAATTACCATCATGCTACGGCAAGGCAAGCTACAAAAAGAAATTGCCCAAATTGTAAACCGGAGCCCTTCCGTGATATCGCGGGAGATCCGAAGGAATAGGGAGCCCAAAACGGGTGCTTACGAGAGCAGCGCGGCGCAGCGCGCTTACGAGCGGCGGCTGAAGACCAAGCCGAAGTTCTGCAAGCTTACGGGCACCGTTCTGGCCAACGTAAAGGATCGGCTCAAGGATGACCTCCGCCCGGAGCAGATTGCGGGGGAGGCACGGGTTCTGGGCATTCCCTGCGCATCGCACGAAGCGATTTACCAGCTCGTTTGGCGGGATAAAAAGCAAGGTGGAGACCTGCACACCCACCTGCGAAACAAGGGCCGAAGCTACCGCAAACGCGGGGCAAGTAAGGATAAGCGGGGCATTATCCCTGGCAGGGTGGACATCTCCCTGCGCCCAGCGGTTGTCGACCAAAAGGAGCGCGTAGGCGATTGGGAGATCGACACGGTCATCGGCAGGAACCACAAGGGGGCCATTGTCACCATGAACGACCGAAGAACGGGGCTGCTTAGGCTGCGGCTGGTAAGTTCAAAGGAAGCCGGGGTGGTAACCATCGCTGCCGTAGAGTCGCTATCGCCCCTGGCACACCAAATGCATACCATTACTGCAGATAATGGGAAAGAGTTTGCCGAACATCAGGTTGTTGCCCAGAAGCTGAAAATAAATTTTTGCTTTGCACGGCCATACCACAGCTGGGAGCGCGGTGCGAATGAGAATGCAAACCGGTTGGTAAGGCAGTATTTCCCTAAGAAAACGGACTTTAAAGCGATAACGCAAGAGCAAGTTCAGTGGGTGGAGGATATACTTAACAGCAGGCCTAGGAAAAGGCTAGGGTACCGTTCACCATCTTTGGCATACAATCAGTTAACCCAAGTTGCATTTGTGAGTTGAATCTTGCCATTAAAATATATTTTCATTGTGTTTATTGTTTGTTTAAGTCAAATCGTCCATTCGAAACTTCAATAACTACTTTACTGTATTCGTTCATTGCCGTAAAATAAAATGTTCCAGAAATAATGTTTTTTATAGAATCGATTAATGTAATTGTGACAATACCGCCATTTAAACTATCTGTGTTATAACAATAGTTCGGTAAGATTTATGCCGCAATTTTACCGTAATCCAACAAATCATTGACGATTTTTTTATTTTTTGCGGTGTTTGGGTTTATTGCAAACATACACATAAATCGTTCCAGTAGCAACGCGTTGTTATATAGAGTTTTGTAATTAGCCATTGAGAACGTTTTTTGGAGGTTATCCTTGTTTGAGAGCCAGTCTTGCTTGGCGATATTTACCGCTGTTAGAGCCGCGTTAAAGTGGAAATCGAGCTTATTCTTGCTCCTAGCCTGACAGGTGGTAAGCCCGGTGAACTGCTTGGCATCTCGGTAGAGGAATTCTATTTGAAA
>NZ_FMYP01000016.1 GCF_900096565.1 Williamwhitmania taraxaci | reverse complement strand
ACCAGCTGGGGTTTTGCCTTAAACGTCTTATAGTAATGGTCTGCACCATGCTTTTTCACCAAGCTGCTGACATTAATGGCATCGATTAAGTTGATGGCTTGTTTGAAAATCGGCTGTCCGACTAATTTTATTTCTGTATTTTTGCCCATGTTGTGTTTTTTTTCGCAAAACAAATCTACAACATCGGGGTGAAACCTTCGGGGAGTAGCCCCTTATTTTTATTCAACTAACGTTTCAACTGGAATCTTTTTGTCGGACAGTAGTGTAAAGTTATAAAAAACAGATTGGAGAGAATAAAGATTCAATCAGACTCATTTCCTGATCATTTTCATTTAAGAGAATTAGAAGTATTTAATTACAAAAATCAGGATTTTAGCGATTTCATCTCAGATAGAATTAACCTCAAAGATTATAATTTTGACAACTATCCTGATTTAAGTATTTATTGTCGTGGGAATAGTGGTTCCGGTGGTGAAATTTACTTTACTTGGATTTATGATTCAAAAAAAGAATATTATAGATTTAACACTTTATTATCTAGCGCTAATATTGGTTCCATTGATTCTGAAAACAAAACAATTACTATGTGGTGGAAATCAGGTTGGTGTGATCAGGATGTCTGGTTATACAAAGTACAAAAGGATAATTTTAAATTAATAAAAAAAACAAGCTCTCATTCTGTCACTGATTCTACTGGAAATGTGGATTGTGTAGAAGAGATTAAAAGTTATTAAAAAAACGTTTGCCAATAAATAGGACTTCAATCGGCACGAAGTGCCCAGCGAGAACCCCGAAGTGCCCATGGCTTGCCTCTGCTGCAACCATCCTCTTCACCTTCCTTTAAAAGAGAGGTGTTTTCTCACAAACATTTTGTGTATGAACCGCTAACTTTTCATGCTGAGTTCCAAAGTAAACCTCAAGGCCGCTCGTTAACCATGCAACTTGGTTTGCCGCAATTAGGCCGTAGGCCTTAAATATTATTAGACCCGGGTAAACCAGCTCTCAGGCTGGTTACCCGGGGTTACGGTAGCAACCCAGCTGGCAGCGCGCATGCCCATTCCCTTGCGCTCCATCACTTCCCGCGCTGCCTTCACTGCACCTTCATTTGAGCACGAGGCATACCTCCTGCCACTCACCCCACAGCGCATCTTTTTGCATCTAACCAAATATTATTCACCCACCCCGCACCACATGCCACATTATTGATACCTTAGTGAAGTAGATAAACCTTCACAAAAGCTAGGTTTAGCCACCCAAATAAGGGTGGCTAAACCCAACTAAGTTGGGTTTATAAACGAGTTATGGGTAATTTTTAAACGACCTTATGAACAGAATAAATCAAATATTCAAAAATCATTGGCTGACTATTTTACTCTCGATAGGACTTTTGTCAATGTCAATCGTAATTGCAAATAAAAACAAAGAAATCAAGAATTTGAGTTATGAAATATCAGACCTCGAAGATAAGGTTTCGACATTGGAGAATGAGAAAGAAGAATTAGAAAGCGAACTTGAAGACTGCAAATCAGAAAAAGATAATTTTGAAAGCAGCTCAAATAGCCAATCCTATGACAACTCTTCATTGCAAAACGACAATAGCGATTTAGAATATAAAATAAGGAATTTAGAAAGTGAACTTGTTGATTGTGAACGTAAACTAAGAGATTGTAACTAATATGAAAATACTTTTATTACTGTGTGCAGGACTTTTGTTTATTGGACTAATTGACTTACCGATTGGATATTATACTTTATTGCGTATTGTAGTAACAATTGGTTCTGTCGCTGTTGTTGTGACTGAATTTGAAAATGGATTAAATTTTTGGGTCATAGTATTTGGACTGCTTGCTATTTTATTTAATCCTCTTATACCAATTTATCTTAATGACAAGTCTGCTTGGATGCCAATTGACATAGTAGCAGGAATATTATTTATAATCAAATCATTTATTAATCAAAAAACTCAAGAACAATGAAAACTCAAAAACTTTTAATTGCTTTACTATTTGTCATAATGTTGACAAGCCTATCATCTTGTGCTCCTTCAGGCTACGAATCTCACGAATCAGGATTTTTCTCAGGTTTATGGCATGGGTTCATTATTGTATTTTCGCTTATCGGAAAATTATTCGGTTCAGACATAGGAATTTATGCTGAACATAATACAGGATTTATGTATTGGCTTGGATTTATTATTGGAATAGGTGGATTTGGAGGGGGTGGATATTCCGCCAGAAGATAAAAAACTACACATAATAAATAGTCCTTCCTCCTGCACGCAGTGCCCAGCGAGAACCCCGAAGGGCTCATGAGCGAAGCGAATAACTTCCGGTTGAGTTACATTCTGGTTCAATGGATTTTTTCTATGGGGTTTTCAATGCATTTGTCTTTCTCGGAGGGAGGTTTACCACTGACGACTTTATTTTTCGTAAAGTATTGGTAGATTTGTATAACAAGAGCCGTGTGATGGGAGGCTGTCAAGAACGATTCTGTGATAGGCTTGGGCTGAAATGCCCTTGTCTACTCGATCATGTAACCGTTGTAGGCATTTTTAGAAAACGACACATCACATTGAAAAATGAATATGAAACTAGGAGATAGCGTAATTGTGAATCAGGGTATTAAAGCACCTGATTTGGAAGAGTTTGAAATTGGAGGATGGCAAGGTCGCGTTGTTGATATTGATACAAAATCGGACAATGACAATGTTTTGATTACGATAGAATGGGATTCGATAACATTACTACAAATTCCTAATAATTACATAGAACAATTTGAACAAGAAGGATTGGATTGGGAAAATATGACTTTGTATGAGTCGGAGTTGGAAAAGACAAAACCAAGAGATAAAAAGGGAGATGTCAAACAGACTCAAGAAAAATTGGCGGATATTCATTACTGGGCTTCGCTTGGTGATGAAGGAATACGAATTTCCAAAGTATTGGATAATGTTAATCCAAACGATGAAATGAAATGTATGCAAAAGTGGGTCGAGTACCTTGACAACGAATTGTCTTTTCCGATTCATGCCTTTGTTTTAGACTCGGAGGATGATTTCTTAATTAAAATTGGGGATAAGGTTACAATAAAATCATTGCCCCATTTTGTGGATACTTATGGAATAGTTGCATGTATACTGCTTGGTAGCAAAAAATATTACAATCCGCTTTGTGATTTGGAAGCAATTGATAAAACAAGCGCAGATTTTCAATTGATTGAGGACTATAAAACATGGTTCGCAAATAGATGACAAGAAACGCATTACAATAAATCGGACTTCAATCGGCACGTATTGCCCAGCGAATAACCCCGAAGGTCTCATGAGCGAAGCGAATAACCCCGGGGTTCAGCACTCCGAATAGTTAACTGATTGGATAAGGTTATTCAGAGGTTGTAGCCCGCTTTAACCTTTGTGTCGCCTTACTGGAACTCGTCCGCAGTTGGTAACTTTTCATGCTGCGCTCCGTTAATTGCGCAATATTTTATAGCTTTGCGATTCCCTTATTTGTAACCCCGATTATCGGTTTCTGCTATGCTTCATAATATTGAACCTCACACATTCAACAACTCCTTTCTCGAGAATGCCACGGAGCAGGAGGATGATTACATTCTTTGCTACAAGGAAAACTCCATACTGTTGCTGCAAGCCGAGCACGACTTTGTAATCCCTCGGCGTCGCGATTTCGATGAGCCTTTCTCGGATGCTACTCATTACCTGTTCTCGCTCGATGGGGTGCCTTGTTTCCTGCTGAAAGAGTATGGGGGCAGCAATGCGGCGTTTGTTTACCACGATCATCAGTTCTTACGCACCATGCCCAATAGGGAGTTGTCCTATATTGGTGCTGTGGGCTTTCATTTTCACCTGTGGCAGGACGAGCATAAGTTTTGCTCGCGCTGTGGCACCAAAACAACGTTCAAAAAGAGCGAGCGGGCTATTCTTTGTCCGGCATGCGAGCTAACGGTGTATCCCAAAATATCTCCCGCCATTATTGTAGCCATTACGTGTGGTAACAAAATTCTGTTGGCAAAGGGCACACACTATAAGTTTAACTTTTACTCGCTCGTGGCCGGTTACTCCGATATTGGCGAAACGCTTGAGCAAACCGTTGTTCGCGAAGTAAAGGAAGAGGTGGGCATTGAGATAAAAAACCTGCGATACTACGCCAGCCAACCTTGGCCATTTTCGAGTTCCATGATGATTGGCTTCTTTGCCGAGGCAGACGATAAACAACCTATCGTTATCGATACCAATGAGATTCATGATGCGCAGTGGTACAGCCGCGATGCACTTCCCGAAACGCCGGGAAATATCAGCATTGCCGGCGAAATGATTGAGCTGTTTAGGCAGGGAAAGCACGAGCGGTTACTATAAAAATGCCGGATTCACATGGGTGAGTCCGGCATTTCAGTTTTGTATCAGCTCTCGAATTATACGTAGGCTGTTATTGCCTTTTCGGAGGCTTCGCTTTAGCTTCTTTTTCTAGCCCTTATCCATTTCTCAATCCCAATGAGGGGGAATATGGCAAAGCCAACGGCAGTGGATATGAGTAAGCCATGTAAATCGAGCGGAGAGGTCTTAAATATCTTCTGCATCAGCGGAAGGTAAATGAATAGCGCCTGTAGGCCAAGAACTATTCCTACGCCCACAAATACTGTTTTATTGCTGAAGAACCCTATCTTGAATACCGAATCGTTCAGGGAGCGGCAGTTGATCATGTAGAATATCTGGAACATGATTACAAAGGTTACCCCAACGGTTTGTGCCTTGGATATGGCAAGCACCTCGGGTAGTCCCGCTGCAATGGCATTGGCGTATTCGGTGGAAAACAGGATGATGTTTCCGGCAGTCATAAGCAACGATACGGCAAATACTCTAAATACCACAAAGCCGTTGAATAGGGGAGCATCGGGCTTTCGTGGAGGCCGATGCATGATGTTGGGCTCCATTACCTCAAAGGCTAGCGGAAGTGCCAACGCTACGGCTGCTACCAAATTTATCCATAGCAGCTGCGTGGGGAGCATGGGGAGCAGTAGCGCTTTAGTTACCGGATCGAATGGAAAGAACATAATCCCATAAATAAGGATAAATGCCAATCCAAGGTTGGTGGGAAGCAGGAATGCCAGCGATTTGATGAGGTTGTCGTAAACTCGGCGACCCTCTTCAACGGCTGCGCTGATGCTGGCAAAGTTATCGTCGGCAAGAATAATGTCGGACGATTCCTTGGATACCGATGTGCCGGTAATACCCATAGCCACACCTATATTTGATTGCTTAAGCGATGGGGCATCGTTTACTCCGTCGCCGGTCATGGCCACAATTTCGCCGTTGCGCTGCAATGCGCGCACAAGCCTTAGCTTATGCTCGGGTGCAACGCGCGCAAAGATGTTGGTGTGAGCCGCTGCATAATCGATTTGTGCATCATCCATTTCGGCTAGCTCTATGCCGGTAATTACCTCTCCATTTTCGGAGAGCCCCAGATCCATACCAATGGTGCGCGCCGTTGTTTTATGATCGCCGGTAATCATCTTTACCACAATTCCAGCATCGTGGCAGGCACGAATAGACTCCTTTGCCTCTATGCGAGCCGGATCGATCATGCCGATTAATCCCACAAAGGTGAGGTTGGACTCAACATCCTCCATCTTTAGCTCCATGGATTGGTTTGGCAACCATTGTTTGGTTGCAATAGCTAAAACGCGCATGCCCTTGGCACCCATCTTCTCAATTTCGGCAGCTACGCGCTTGGTATCAATTGGTGTATCCCCAAATGCTATGCTGCATCGTTTTAGGATAACCTCGGGGGCTCCCTTTATTGCTATCAGTGGCCTTTCGCCTCCATGCAGCGTTGCCATATACTGGTTTTCCGAATCGAATGGAAGTTCATCCACCCGTGGATGCTTTTGTTTGAGATCGGAATGCCCTATAGCTGCTTTTGCTGAGGCTACAATTAGAGCGGCCTCGGTTGGGTCGCCAGTAATAACCCACGATCCATCCTCTTGCTCAAGGGTGGCATCGTTGCACAGGGTTGCTTTTATGAGTAATGTCTTTATGCTTGCGGGAAGCTTGTCGATAGCTAAACCGTCTAGCTTGAATTCGCCGTTTGGATCGTAGCCAACACCGGAAATTGTGAACGATTGCTGATGTGTCCAAATTTCATTCACGGTCATTTCATTTCGCGTGAGTGTTCCCGTTTTGTCGCTACAAATAACGGTGGTGCTACCGAGGGTTTCCACGGCAGGTAGCTTACGGATAATAGCATTTCGGCGCGCCATCCGCTGCACACCAATTGCCAATGCAATGGTAACCACGGCAGGAAGGCCTTCGGGTATTGCCCCCACGGCAAGTGCAATGGCAAATATTAAGCTATCCTTAAGCGCAACTCCCAGAAGAATGCCTTGGCCTAACGCTCTAATGGTTCCGATAACCAGAATGACAAGCGTAATGGCTACAATGCCAATGGTAAGGTATTTGCCAATGGTTGCAAGCTTTTGGGTGAGGGGTGTTTCCATTGGCGTAGCCTCGCTAAGCATGGTGGATATTCGGCCAAGCTCCGTTTGCATTCCCGTAGCGGTTACTATGGCCGTAGCGGTGCCTGAGGTAACCAGCGTTCCGCTATATACCATACACTTTCGGTCGCCTAATACCGTATTTCCTTTCACAGGTATTATGTTCTTTTGGGCGGGAACCGATTCGCCGGTAAGCGCAGCCTCTTCTACCTGAAGATTCTTTTGCGCGATAAGGCGCATGTCGGCAGGAACTCTATCGCCGGCCGCTAATAGCACAATATCGCCGGGAACAAGATCGGCAACGGGTATGGTGATGCTTTTACCATCGCGAATTACGGTGGCATTCTGCGGAACCATGTCGCTCAATGCTTCTATTGCCTTACCTGCCTTAAACTCTTGGATGAATCCTATTATGGAGTTTACAACTACTACGGCGAGTACCACCAATCCATCGGTGATTTTGCCAAGGGCGGTTGCTATTGTGCTCGATCCGAGCAATACCCATATAAGCGGGTTGTTTATTTGTCGCCACAGGAGTGTTAGTGGGCCATCCTTTGGCTTGCGATGGATCTTATTCTTTCCAAAAATGGTTATGCGGTTCGCAGCTTCTGTAGGCGAAAGCCCATCCATTGAACTTTCGAGCGTGTTGAGCACTATTTGTTGCTCTATGCTGTGCCAATGGTTAGTTGAAGTTGTCTCTTTGTTCATCTTTAAGTATTGTTTAGCGTTTAAACAATAGCTATCATCCTGTAACGTCGATGCTCTTCAACTGGGAAGTGGGCAACGATTGTGTTTGGTCGATAGAATTCCTATTTGAAGGATATTGGGTCAAAGTTATTCATAATACCCTATATTATTCCGGTATGCTCCAAAAGAATTTTGAGGCCAATGGCTATCAGCATAACCCCTCCAATTATCTCCATCTTCTTGCCCAGCTTATTCCCGATCTTCTTGCCAAACAGCATACCCAGCATGGCAGCCATGAAGGTTACTGCACCTATTACTAGTGCTGCCCATAGGATGTTCATCTGCAAAAAGGCAAAGCTAACGCCCACTACTAATGCATCAATGCTGGTGGCAATGGCCATACCAACAACAATCGAGAGCTTTAGTGGATTGCATTTCTTACCATTTGTTTCCTCCTTTTGAAAACTTTCCCAAATCATCTTCATACCTAGAATAGTTAGCATAACGAAGGCTAGCCAGTGGTCGTAATCCGACATCATCTCAGCAACTTGTAGGCCAAATAGCCAACCTATGACGGGCATCGCTCCCTGGAAGAGGGCAAGGATTAATGCTACCCTAACGGCCTGCCAAAAGCGAATGTGGCATACCACTATTCCTGTGGATACGGAAACGGCAAAGGTGTCGAACGATAGGCCAATGGCAATAGCAAGTAGTGTGAAAAACTCCATAGTGATTTTCGTTTACTGTGTGTTTCTGTATCTGTTAGTGTTTAGGTCTATAGGCAATCCTATCGCAATAAGCTTCGCTTTATTCTCCTGTAATATGAATGAAAACATCACCGATGCTGTCAAAATGCAGACGATTGCAGGGATGTAATCAACCGCAATGATTAAATCGGTAACGTCTATCATAATGAGTAAGATAAATAGCGAGGTAACCATTCGCTTTTCTATGGTGTTGGATAAGTATTTGTGCGTATGCAAAGATAATTTTAAATGTTATACTCATTCGCACCTTTTGTTGGGAGTGGATGATCCATAATTAGTGCATGCCGAACCGCAATCCATCTACTTTTATGTTTTATCTTTGCGTAGAAATATGGGTCTTGTGCAACGGTTATGCGAACTATCCGCACAATCATCATAGTGCAGGCGGATTGTTGTTGCAGTTTGTTCATCTGAACGGTGGTTTTTTCCTTACCTCATAGATAGCTTGCAACCTATTTAAAGCATAAACTTGTTTTGCAGAAAACATCAATACGATTGGGAGATACATTGAATGGAAGATAGCTTAAGAAATAAAAAAATATCTTGGATTATCAATATCGGATTGGTAAGCAATCTTCTATTGGCTATTGCAAAGACAACTGCAGGTATACTTGGTCATAGCGCAGCCCTTTTGGCCGATGGTATCAACTCAACCTCCGATGTGGTTTACTATATCTTTGCTAAGATATTTATTGGCATGTCGCAGAAGCCTGCCGATAAGGAGCATCCATACGGCCATAAGCAATTCGAAAGCATTGCCACTATAGTTATTGGTGCATTTATTATAACCACCGCAATTGCTGTGCTGTGGGATGCCATTAATAAGACCTTCGATTACTTTGTCGGTAATTCTGATAATTTGGCAACGGGCGGATATACGCTTTACATTGCGTTAATCTCGGTGGTGGTAAAGATTGTGCTGGCCAAGATATCGTTTGGCGTGGCCAAAAAGGTAAACAATAGCACCGTAATGGCCATTGCCTACGATCATAGAAACGACATTATCTCTTCCTTGATGGCGGTGATAGGAATCGTGATGGGGAGGTTTGGCTACTACTGGGTGGATCCATTGGCGGGTGCGTTGGTTGCGCTCATTATCCTTCGAACAGGAATTAGCATAATAAACAGCTCGTCGCAGGAGCTAATGCTTACTACTCCCGACGATAAGATAGCTGATCAGCTAAAGGGGATAATTCTTAGAATACCCGAAGTTAAGGAGATTGAAATGATTAAGGCTACAATGCATGGCCCTTTCATGGTAATCAATCTTATTATTGGACTCGATGGCGCCATTTCGGTAAGGGAAGGCGACGCTATTGCCACTCAAGTAGAGAATGCGCTTTACAAAGCCAACGAATATATAAAGGAGGTTCATATCCACTACCATCCGGCAAAGTAGGGTCATCTATTTCATCTTCTCATTACCGGTATAGATACGCCAAACACCAAAGGCAAGTATAAGGATTGCCCCAATAGTAACAGAACCACCTAGGCTCAGCGAAAATAGGGTAAGCACTCCCATGATAATTACAATGGTGTAGCCAATTATTTTACTTTGCTTGCCACTACGCATAAGTTGCAATCGAAGCACTTCTACCTCTTCTTGCTTGAGGTTGTAGTTTTGCTTAACTTTCTCGTCTATCTCCTCTTCATCGAGGCCTTGCAGCTTTAGATCGGTAATGTAATCGAAGGCATCATCTTTATTCTGGTTTTCATCGGCAATAATATCGAAAATATTGATGCCGCTCTCTTTCATATCAAACTGAATTGAATTGAGCGATTCCCCTTGCTCCATCCGTTCGTTTATGTGTGATCTTAGCTCATCATCCGACATTTGGGCAAGGTTTTGCTTTTGCTTTATGCCTATAATGTATTCGCTAAGTATAAGCGCCTCCTCCTGCTTATTACGCCGGATTAATTCCTTTTGAATAATAGGAATATACTCGAGTTTTGTTCCTTCGGGCTGATAAGCAATAAAAATGATATCCTCATCGCTCATCTCGCTATAAATTTCTTCTCGGGTCTTAACATTCATGGTGTGCTATTTGGTTACAAAGATATAGAAAAAGAGTGATAGCTTAAATCTGATTCGGATGGCATGCTCTATTCATTTTGTTTGCACGTAACTTTTGGCTAAGTTTGGCTTATAAAAGGGAGAATCCCCAAACAAATCAACGATTAGGTGAAGCGAGTAGCATTTTTAACCCTGTTTTTGCTGTTTTCGGCCTCGCAATTTGCGCAGGATCGGATTGCTAAGCTTACCTATTCTATTGTTGATACCTCTAAAAACCAGACAGCGCAAGTAAAGTCCATCTATGGATGGATAACCCAGAATATTGCCTATGATGTGGGGCAGTATGAGAAGGTCAGTAATAAGTATCACACTCCCGAGCAGGTTCTTCATCGCCGAAAAGCACTTTGCCAAGGATACGCTGAACTCTTCAGCGAGATGTGTCGCAGAATTGGTGTCGAGTCTTATTTCATCAACGGCTATAGCAAGGGGTTTGGCTATGTAAAGGGCACGAATTTCCTCAAAGCCGATCATTCATGGAACATCTGCTATGCCGATTCTACTTATCTAATCATTGATGCTACATGGGGGAGTGGATTCTTGGACTATGAGTATTCCACCTTTTCGAAGATTCGTATTGCGCTCACCGGGTCGGAAGGAATACGCACTAAGCTAAAGTTTGTGCCAAAGCCCACCAACGATTACTTTGCCATTTTGCCCGAGAAAGCCATTAATACACACTTTCCACTCGATTCCAAATGGCAGCTGTTACCATTGGCTGTGCCCTATCGCACCTTTGCCTTCGATTCTTCACTTGTGGATAGCCCCATCGATTTTGAGGATATGTCCTACCAAACAAGGGTTAGCAATACGAACAATAACTGTTTTGTAGATGGTGTTAACAGCATTCGCTATAATCCTTACAACCATTTCGATATTGCGTATCAATACCAACGGCAAGCAAATACGTTAACTGTTGTCGATGAAAGCATTTTTGATACCTTGAAAATTCCTCTGGTAGATACTACTATTCGCTACTACGAACGATCGTTGGATTATATAAAGTCGTTTAGAACATTGCGGCGCGATACTTATTCTGATAAACGTCAGCAGCAGGGGCAGATATACCGCGATGCTAACCGAACGGTGCGGGCTATGGGACGTATTCCAAGCACACCCAACGGGAAGTATCCTCGGGAGGAAAAAAGGTTTCTTCGAATGGATAAATCGTTAACGAAAGCAACGCACGGGGCCGAGGCGGCCCGAAAGAGTTACGCTATGGGGGTTAGCTATTCCTTTGAGCCTCCATCAAAGCGCGACACATCTACTTTTGCCAACTTGCGCATGCAAATAGCGGCGAGTATTACAATTTATACAGAACAAGTGTTTATTGTAGAGAATAAGCTGAAGGATTTGGTAGTAATTCAGGGAGGCGATACCTTAACCAACGAGGGGATTATTCCCCATCTCGATAGCGCCACCACTTGCGTGCTCACCATAAGGCAATCGCTCGACGACATGAATGAGTTTGCGTTCTTTCGCCATTGCGATACCCTAAATGCTATATATAGCCGCTACGATACGGCCCTTGTTGCGAAAACCAAAGTGAAGGTGAACTTGGCACAATCTTTTGGTGAGTTGAGCCTAAGCTTTTCCCTTGCCGAAATGGCCCTGAAGAAAATCCTTCGCCATTACGAACGAATGGCAAAGAAGAGCGGAGATAATGAACATTATTCTGCCTTAGCAACGCCTATCGCCAAGCATCTTCACCAACTGTATGGTTATAAACGTGAAGCATTAGGTTTGATGGTGCGCAACAACTATTCGTGGCAGCTGCTCGCCGATAAGTTGGATAATGAGATTTCAGTTTATGGACCCAATGGCCTTGCCACTATCAATAGGCGGATGGAGTTGTTCTATAGCTTTGTGAGTAGCCGAAATACTCGAGTTTATGATAGTGATATTGACCAAACCGAGAGCATTAAAGATGCTGCCCGCTCAAACCTTTCTTTAGCGAAGGAACAGCAACGAGCGTTGAAGAAAATACAGCAAGCAAGTAGGAAGAAGAAGGGTAAGAAATAACCTGTAGGTTTTAAACAATATACTATGGGCATAAAAAGCACTGGTCGCAAATTAGCTATTACATCGATAAAATCATTTTAGTATAATGAATTGTTCCTAACGAGTATAGCTGGAATTGTTTTGACATAAAAAATGAAACCGCCCAATGCAGCATGCATCGGGCGGTTTTATTTAAGGATGAATTGGTGTTATATCTTCTCCACCGAAACTCTATTGTCGTCGCTATCGCGGTCGATGAGCTTATTCATAGGGTCGATACCGGCTATTTCGGGTTTGGAGTTTACGATAATTTCAAACCTATTGGTGCCAGGTATAACCTTATGCTTTTGCAGGTAGAGCAATTTGTCCTCCTTACCATCCTTAGCCATTACGCCAATGTCGATATAGTCGGCAAACTTAATCTCATGCTCTACACCGGTAGAGTCTGCACGAAGTTTTTGCGATTCCACTGTTAGCACCACCTTATACTTGCCGTTGGCTAGGGTTTCTACGGTAGCCGTTTTTGCCCTATTCGAGTAAAGAGTAATGGTTTCGAACAAATCCTTAATAAGATATTTAAGGCTGTCGGGTGTAGCTTCGCTCAGGTAGGGTAGGAACTGCGTTGAAACAGGGAATAGAGGCTCCTTGAATGCCCAGTCGGCAGTAAACTTGGCTAACGCCTTGTTTAGGTTTGCCTCTCCAATGTAATCGCGCAACGAATACATGGTTACACTACCCTTATTATAGTGAATGTATCCTTGGTTTTCGTTGAGGTATAGTGGGTTTTCCTTCTCCTTCTCATACTTGCGCGAGCCGAGGTATTTATCGAGTTCATACTTCAGGAACTTGCGCATCTTGGTTTTGCCATACTCCTTCTCCATAACCATTAAGGCGGAATACTGAGCCAAGGCTTCGCTCATGAGCGTGGCACCTTGAACGTTGGCACCACAAACTTGATGGGCCCACCACTGATGCGCAATTTCGTGTGCGGTAACGTAAAACACGTAATCGATATTAGTAGAATCGCGCAAATCGGCAATGAAACCAATATTCTCACTATACGGGATGGTTGCGGGGAAACTTTGTGCAAAGCTTGCATAGCGTGGAAACTCCACAATCCGTAGATACTTATGCTGGAAGGGGCTGAAGTTTGCTTGGAAGTAGTCTAAGCTCATTCGCATCGATTTAAACATCTTGTCGAGGTTGAACTCATGCCCCTTATGGTAAAGAACCTCCAACTTTATCCCTTTATACTCCTCGCGCTTTACCTCATAGCGTGCCGAAAGGAAGGAGTAGAAGTTGAGGATCTTGCCCTCGTGGTTGTAGCTGTAGTAGTTTCGGCCATTCTGCTTCCACTCTTTCACTAAATTACCCGGAGCAATAGCAATTTGATCGGCCGATGTGCTCACCGTAGTTCTAAATCGTATCCATCCACCATCGTTTCCAAGGTATGTATTACTCCACATGGTAGAATCGGTAATGAAGGCCATGCGCTGCTTTACCGGGAGCTTATACTTCTTACGCTTATCCTTATCGCCCAACTCTTGTCCTTCGTTATAGCCAATTGTGGGAAGAACTTCCTTGCTGTTTACAAAAGTGCCATTCTCTGCAACCTTTGGTTCGTTACTCGAATTGGAGGATCCAAGTTTCTTGTAGCTATACTTAAACACAAGAGGGATGCTATCGCCCGGTTGAAGCGGTTGATGCAGCTTGGCTGCGAAGATTCCATAGTAGCGATCAAGAACATCTACCTTGTCGCCGTTGAGGGTGAATTTCTCAATGGTTAATCCCGTGTTTGAAAGGTTTAGGTAAACGCTATCAATGGCAACACTAAATGTGTTTTTAAGGAAAAGCGTTCCGGCAATGTCTAGCTTGCCATCCGAAGGGAAGATGTCTACAAAAATGTTGGCATCAACAATCTTAGGCTGAGCTTTTTTCTCTATCCACTTATACTGTTGCTCAAACTTCACCGCCATCTTCTCCTGATGCTTCGAGGTTTCGAAGGAATTCAGGATATGGGTATTGTAGAAGATAAATGCACCCGATGCTAGAAAGATTACCCCAAGCACGGCAAAGGCCATTTTGATAGTTTTCGATTGGAATCGTGCCTTGGCTCTATGCCAAGCCGATTTTGTTCCAGTCTCAGTTCCTCTATTCCAAAACAGATTGGATAACAACCAAATCATTCCGGCAAAGGCACCCCAGTAGATGGTGAACCAAGCGATGGGTGCTAGAAATGCTCCATAGCCATTCATGTCGGAATAGGTATATCCAGGTATTGCATTCGGTCGTAGCAATCCATCTTCCAATCCAATAGAACTAAGCATACCGCTAATTATATAGTAGGCCATTACCATTACAAATCCCACAAACTTATTGGGCGATATGGTTTGGATAAACATGATTAGCGCGAGCAAAATGGCATAATCGGAAAACGAAATAAGGAATAGCCCGGTGAAGTATTGACTAAATTCGAAAACATAGTAGGATCGGCTAATTTGAACAACCAAGCAGGTTGCCATGATCACTCCCAGCAGTAGTAGCGTAACCAAAAGCATGGCGATATACTTCGATGCAAAGGTTGCCCAGGAGGGGACCGGTAGTGTATCGTATATCTGATTGAGCTTAACCGTGCGTTCCTTCCATATAAGTTCGCCACTGAAGAAGGTAAGGATGATGAGAATGAACAAAGTAAAACTACCACCCATCGATTCGAGCATAGAGTAGGTTACCGGATAAAATTCCGTGCTGTATCTTGAACCCGTGCTGATGGCCCCTGAGGCAATCAGTCCGATTCCAGCCAGTAAAATGGTTATAAACGCAATTTCGGTAACTGTGCTTTTGAAGTAGAGCCATGCCTGTTTAAACATAAGCTTTATGTAGGTCATCTGTCTGAAATTCTGTGCTAATCGAGGCAGAGTAAGCAATGGACCATTCTCATTAGCTACATTTAGGTCGCTTCCCTTCTTTGCTCTCGATTTGGGAACCGTAAAGGAGAACTTTCGATAGCTAACCCATAAGATCATAAAGCCTATACCAACCCACAGAAGCCTATTGAGGAAGAGATAAAGATCGGGTGTAAGGAACTGGGTATTGTATTCCACCACGGTCCAGTAGCGTGTCATCTGGCTAAGGGATATTAAGCCAAAAGGATCGAGCACCGAGGCCACCTTGATGTTGTCTAAATTGGATAAGAGATTAACGCTAATCAGATAGCCAATGAGCAGCACCACATTGCCAAGATAGCTATATACCATCTTCTTGGTTGTAGAAGAAAGTGCAAAGAATATGGCACCGGTAAAGAGGATGTTGGGGATTGCAAGAATGAAGAAGGGTTGGAAGTATGACCATAGCATGAATGGACCCATCTTATCCTCGTGCAAACCGAAGAGTTGCGCAATAGTAGTTCCAATCATCATTCCAATGGGAAGGGATAGAAATACAAAAATGGTCATGGCGAGCGAACCAAAGAATCGGCCACCGAGGTATTGCCATTTTGTAATGGGCATACTATAAATAAAGTGGTGCGTATCGTGTTCGTAATCGCGAATGATGGGGGTGCTCATCATGGCGGACGTCACCAACATCCCGAAGGCAGTAAAGATTGCGCTCATGATGGCAAACACAAACGGTGCATTCTTGTTGGCGGTGGCCGGAATCATGCCTATTGAGATGTTCTCAACGGTAAGCATGAGGATACATAGTATCAGGAAGAGCGCAAAGTAGATATAGGTGGCCGGTCGACTGAGCCTATACTTTATTTCGAATATGAATATTCTCCAAAACATGGCAGGTGGATTAATTAGCGTTTTTAACGTTCGAGAAGTAAACATCTTCGAGTGTAGCTTCGGTTTGGCTAAAGCCTTCGCCCGGATTACCATCCGCTACTACCGTAATCTCGATCTTTCCGCGCTGCAGACGGGTCGAAATTACCTCCATGTTACTATAACTTTCCAACGTATGCTTATCAATCAGCTTCCGATAAACCTTGCCATTGAGTATTTCGATGATTTCATCGGGTTTGCCCTTTAGTAGCACCTCACCAAAGTTGATAATTGCCATTTGGTTGCAAAGACTCTTCACGTCATCTATAATATGTGTGGAGAGGATTACAACTACATTCTCCCCAATCTCGCTAAGTAGGTTATGGAACCGGTTACGCTCGGTAGGGTCGAGGCCTGCGGTTGGTTCATCCACAATAATCAACTTTGGGCTGCCAATAAGTGCTTGAGCAATGCCAAATCGCTGCTTCATACCGCCCGAAAAGCCTCCCAAATTCTTCTTGCGGTGTTGGTATAGATTCGTTTTTTGAAAAAGCAGCTCCACCAGTTCCTTGCGTTCGCCCTTGGAGGTGATACCCTTCATCTCGGCAATGTGGTTAAGCAGCGTTTCGGCCGAAACTTTGGGGTAAAGACCAAATTCCTGGGGTAGGTAACCCAATATCTTGCGCACTTCGGGCTTGCAGTTTAGCATATCGAGGTCGTCGAGAAAGGCTGTACCACTGTCGGCATCCTGAAGGGTTGCAAGGGTGCGCATCAAGGTCGATTTTCCAGCGCCATTGGGGCCAACTAAACCGAACATTCCCGTATTTATTTCGAGCGATACGCTCTTTAAGGCCGTTGTGCCGTTGGCATAGGTCTTGCTTAGATCATCAATCTTTAGAATCATAGGATAGGCTGTTTTTATAGATAGTTAGTCGAACAGCTAGCCCCGAATGTTACATATTTTGAAAATAAACTTTAACAAATGAGTTATTATTCCAGTTTTATGGAGATTAATTTACTCCAGACCACACGGATTCAGGCTTGACAGCTCGATAAATGTCCGATCTGCACATAAATTAGAGTTTGGCTAACGTTGAAGATATTGCTACATGCAACGCTTTTTGCACAGAGCTGAAACTCACTAATGGAATGGATTAAATTGCCATATACATTAGCCCGTGGCTTCGCATATTGAACTATTCTTGAGGCGCGAGCAGCAGCTGCTTAGCACACAACTGCTTCTTGCGCCGCCTTAACAAAGTGGTGAGTAGAGAATTTCCCTCTTATTCTGCAATAACACCCGAACCTAACAGTTCCTCGCCATCGTACCATGAGGCAAATTGTCCGGGAGTAATGCCGCGCTGCGGTTCTTCAAAGGTTTGGTATAATCCCTCTTCGCGCATATGCAGCGAACCGTTCTGTAGCGGTTGGCGATAGCGAATACGCATGAGGTAGTCGCGCTTCTCGCCAACTTCCATCTTAAGATCGGGACGAATCCAGTGTATCTCATTGTTGGGGATGTGCAATGCCGAACGGAATAGCCCGGGATGGTTTTGCCCCTGACCTACATATACCACATTCTGCTCAATGCTGGTGGCAATGATAAAGAGCGGTTCGAGCTTACCGCCCACATTCAGCCCTTTGCGTTGACCAATGGTGTAGTACTGTGCTCCATTGTGGTTGCCTACCACCATACCATCTTCGGGTTTGTAGTAAATAGGTTTGGCAAGGGCTGCAAGGTTGCCTTCTTCCGGTTGAGGCAGGTTGCTATAGAAATCTTTGGCTATTTCAATGATCTTTCCAGCCTTTGGAGCCAATTTTTGCTGTAGGAATACGGGCAGATCAACCTTGCCTACAAAGCATATGCCTTGAGAATCCTTCCGCTCGGCAGTGGCTAAGCCCAATTCGCTTGCAATACGGCGCACCTCGGGCTTTAGCAAATCTCCAATGGGAAACATGGCATATTTTAGCTGCTCCTGCGATAGCTGGCAAAGGAAGTAGCTCTGGTCTTTGTTGGGATCGAGTCCTGCAAGGAGACGGTAGTATGTCTCACCATCTTTTGTAATCTCATCCTTGCGGCAGTAGTGACCGGTGGCTACAAAGTCGGCGTTGAGGCGCATAGCTGCCTTCATAAATACATCGAACTTTATTTCGCGGTTGCAAAGCACGTCGGGGTTTGGAGTGCGGCCTTTCTCATATTCGGCAAACATGTAATCGACTACTTTCTTACGGTAATCCGTGCTTAGGTCGATATACTCAAAGGGAATATCAAGCTTACGCGCCACCATTTCGGCAAACATTTGGTCGTCTTCAAATGGGCAATCACCATGAAGCAGCCCGGTGGTTTCGTGCCAGTTCTTCATAAACATACCAATCACCTCATAGCCCTGCTGCTTTAGCAAGTAGGCTGCAACGCTCGAATCAACTCCCCCCGAAAGGCCAACAACTACTCTTTTTCCCATTATCCGTTCACTCCTCGAAAATTCGGTGGCAAAGGTAACAAAAGCTATTCGAAAATGTGTTGGTAAATGAGTAGGCTAATTTGGCTGTTCGCTTAAACTCCCATTCAATAATGTTGGCATTATTTAATTTGTTCGAATTATTATTGTGAATATGATTTTAGAAACCACCATTTCTCACTGATGAGGCTGAATCATATCGACGTTGCTGCGTATATTAGATGCGATGAACGGTTGTAGTTTGGGTGGCCATAGCTCGCGCAGCTGGGCACCCGGTAGGTCGAAGCAGGCGTTGAAACGGCGTCTGTTCGAGCGCAGCGAGTTTCGACGTTTTAGCCTGCAAGACCTTTCCGGGTCAGCGAGCGAGCAAGGCCTTGACCTTTTTGCCTACTTTTTGTGTCAAGACAAAAAGTGGGTGGGGTTTGGGGCAACGCCCCGAAAATAGAGCCAACGCATCAAAACTCATTTTGCTGAGCGGCTGATGTAAAACTGTATAGATATAAAAGAAAATAGAGGCCGATTCTTCTTATGGAGCCTTTTTGAAATGTTAAACGCGAAATCACAGCAAATTATTAGTAAGAGTAATGGGTTTTGTTAGATTTGTATTTGGTTCTCCTTAATACCTGTTTATATGAAGCAAGTAATTCTTCTCTCTACTGCAATGCTTTTGCTTTTTGGCTGCACAAAATCCACTTTCGAAGCCGACAAGCTGGCTATTCAGCAGGCAATGGATAATCAGGAGCAATGCTGGAGCAGTGGCGATATTGATGGATTTATGTCCGGCTACTGGAAATCAGATAGCCTTAGGTTTATGGGCAAGCGTGGCATCACAAAGGGTTGGCAAACCACGCTCGATAACTATAAAAAATCGTACCCCGACAAGGCAGCTATGGGCAAGCTTGTTTTCGAGGTTGTTTCGTATGAACCGTTGAACCCCACACAAATGTTTGTTACCGGCAAATGGACTTTACTGAGAGAAAGAGACACGCTTGGCGGCTACTACTCCCTAATTTGGCGTAAGATTGATGGCGATTGGAAGGTTGTGTTTGACCATACCAGTTAATAGCGACTGTTGCAAGGTGCTGTCCTCCGATTAAACCCGTTTTACCCTTTTTCTATCTTGTGTTTTGCTTTCGAACTGATCTACTTCTTCGAACTCAACGCCTATTGCTTTCCTTTTTAATTAGCATATCTGTGCTGTAAGCAATTTCCAAAGTCCCTCCTTGCTTTTGTTTACAATATCTTAACATTAGAACCCTATTACTTAAGGTAAAGTTAACGACTTCATAATTTTGGAGCAACTTGCATAGTATTACTTTGCATCAGGAAAAAACGCAAAACTAAACCTTTATGCAAAAACGTTTAAATCTGTTCATCGTTGCTTTGCTCGCATTCTCCGTAAATGCTATAGCGCAGGATTCAACCAATCCGGTTGATACGCTAACCAGCTATGTTGAGAAGATGAATACGGTCATTACCAATATGCAGAAGTTAAAAGTTTCGGGATATATTCAGTTTCAGTATCAAAAGGCCGACTCGATGGGTGTTAAATCCTTTGCAGGTGGCGATTTTGATGCTAAAACCGATAGCCGATTTGCCCTACGCCGCGGCCGAGTAAAGTTTGCCTATGCAGGAACCCTTAGCAACTACGTGTTGCAATTTGATGTTACCGAAAAGGGACTAGCCATTAAGGATGCCTATATAAACTTCACCGATCCATGGTTACAGGCCTTAACCATTACTGGTGGTGTGTTTAATCGTCCATTCGGATACGAAATAGCCTACTCATCATCGCAGCGCGAAAGTCCGGAGCGTGCCAGGTTTACCCAAACGCTCTTCCCCGGCGAACGTGACCTCGGCGGAATGCTCACCTTCCAAATGCCAAAAGTATCGAGATGGAACTTCATTAAAGTGGATGCCGGATACTTTACGGGTAACGGAACCAACCCTGAATTCGATAAGAAGAAGGATTTTATTGGGCGTATCGGAATTGTGAAAGCAACCTCTAGCGAGACTATTCGATATGGCTTAGGATTATCTTACTACAATGGCGGTGTTTATCAGGGAACCAAGGCTGCCTACGTGATGAGCGATGCAAGCGGAGTTCAAGTCTTTTCAAAACTAGCTGCCGACACTACTGTGGGTTCCTTCCTCAAGCGGGAATATAAGGGAATCGATGCACAGCTAACCGTGGAATCTTTTCTAGGGTTAACTACCATGCGCGGTGAGTATGTATTCGGTATCCAACCCGGCCAGAGCAAATCGTCTACCAGCCCCACCACCGACTTTACCAAGGTAACTGCTCCGGCAACCGTGCCCGACGCTTATGTGCGCAAATTCAATGGTGCCTATGTTTATTTCGTTCAATCCATTGCCAATACCCCGCTTACTTTGGTTGCCAAATACGATATCTACGACCCCAACACCAAGGTTAAAGGTGACGAGGTTGGAGCATCAGCCACTGGCATGAAGGCTACAACCGCTGCCGACCTTAAATATACCACGTTAGGATTGGGAGCCGTCTTTGCCGTATCGAACAACGTAAAGTTAACGGCATACTACGACATGGTAAAAAACGAAACGAGCAGTAATCTTTCGGGATATACCAAGGATTTAAAGGACAATGTATTCACCTTCAGAATGCAATATAAATTTTAACAAGAGTTAAATACTAAAACATAAAACTATGAAAAGATTAGTTGTTGTATTAATCGCGCTAGCCTTTGCATTCAATGGCCAAGCCCAGAAAATTAAAGGTAGCGATACCATGCTTCCGCTATCGCAGAAAGAGGCTGAAGTATTCATGAAGAGCAACCGTAGTGCAAAGGTAACAGTAACCGGTGGAGGTAGCGGTGTTGGCATTGCCGCCCTCATCGATAATACTTGCGATTTAGCCCAAACATCCCGTAAAATAAAAATGGATGAGAAAATTAAACTCCAGGAAGCTGGTGTAACCTACAAAGAGGTTATTGCCGCCTACGATGCACTAGCAGTGGTTGTAAACCCTAGCAATAAGGTAAGCCAGCTTACCCGCGAGCAGCTCGAGGGGATCTTTATTGGAAAGATTAAGAACTGGAAAGAGGTTGGAGGGGATGATGCTAAGATCATTGTTTACTCCCGCGAAACCAGCTCCGGCACTTATGAGTTCTTTAAGGATCATGTGATGAATAAGAAAAATTTCGCCTACGATGTGCTGAATTTGCCTGCCACCGGAGCTATTATCCAGAGCGTCAGCCAAACCAAGGGAGCTATAGGATATGTGGGGCTCGCTTACATCAGCAAGGAGGTTAAAGCCATTAAGGTTTCCTTTGATAAAGGGAAAAACTACATCGAGCCCTCAATGGCTACGGCAAAGAATAAAACCTATCCGGTTATCCGACCACTCTACTACTATTACAATACTAAGGTAAGCGCTCAGGTAAAACCGTTTATCACCTTTGTTCTCTCAACTGAGGGGCAAAAAATAGTTGAGCAAATTGGATATGTGCCATTGTAATATTTGTTAATAGGGGTATTACAACCATTGGGGCTTTAAATGCCTCAATGGTTATACCCATTTAAACGTAAAAGATGACAAAGTCATTCCGTAAAAACCTATTTGAGAAGATCATCGAGGGCATCCTTGCGCTCAGCGGGAGTATAACCAGCCTTACGGTGCTTCTTATTGTTGTCTTTCTTTTCAAGGAGGGGTTTGGTTTATTCAGTCAAAGTCCAATAGAAAGCAGCTATGTGCTCGTGGTAAATAAATCGAATCCTATCACCAAAATCGATTCCAAGCATGTAATGCAGATATTCGACCAGGAGATTACCAACTGGGAGTCAATGAGCGGGAAGAAAGATTCCATCATTCTGCTTCGGATGGAGGATGTAAGCACATACTATTCCGATGAGCAAATTGGCGAAAACCTCGAGAATCTACCCGCCTGTGTCAGTAATCTTACCGACAGCCTTACCGGAGTGATTGCCTTTGTGCCAAAAACCTATATCAAGGCAGGTTTTAAAGGGAAAGTGATTGAACCGGTAAACATTTCGGGGAAGGAGTTTTTCCTAGGGAAGGAGTGGTATCCTACGGCCGAACCCGCGGCACAATTTGGAATTCTGGCGCTGCTCTTAGGAACTCTGTGGGTTAGCCTTGGGGCAATACTGCTCTCCCTTCCTTTAGGACTGGCGGTGGCTATCTATATGGCCGAGATTGCTGATTCGAAAGTGAGGAATACTTTCAAGCCGCTCATCGAACTACTAGCCGGAATTCCTTCGGTTATCTATGGTTTCTTTGGATTGGTGGTGATTGTTCCCCTTATTCAGAAAGTATTCAACCTACCCGTTGGCGAAACGGCCTTGGCGGGAAGCATTATTCTTGCCATTATGGCCTTGCCTACCATCATAACCATTGCCGAGGATTCGCTGCGCACAACTCCTCGCGCCATGAAGGAGGCAAGCCTCGCCTTGGGAGCAAGCCGCTGGCAAACCATCTACCGGATTGTGATTCCCTACTCAATATCGGGAATTACAGCGGCCGCTATTCTTGGAATAGGTAGGGCAATTGGCGAAACCATGGCCGTGCTAATGGTTACTGGAAATGCTGCGGTTATTCCACATACGTTTCTGGAGCCGGTAAGAACAATCCCGGCTACCATTGCCGCGGAGTTGGGCGAATCTTCGCAGGGAGGGCTTCACTACCAGGCACTATTTATCCTGGGAAGCATCCTCTTTATCATTACGCTAATAATCAATCTCACCGTTGAGTATGTATCATCGCGGAATAAGCTAGCAAAAAGGTAATCTGAATATATTATGATGTCAGATAAGAGAAGAAAAAATCAAAAAAGTAAGCGGCGGAGCGAGCAAATTGCCTTCGGAATATTCCGCGCCATGAGCCTTCTGGTGGTTGGTATACTCTTTGTCATTCTTGGATTTATTGTGATAAAGGGAATATCGGTAATCAGCTGGGATTTCCTCACCAAGATGCCCGAGGATGGGATGACTGCGGGAGGTATTTATCCGGCAATCATCGGCACCCTTTGCCTCATTGGTGGAAGTATCCTTTTCAGCTTTCCGGTTGGAGTGCTGTCGGGTATATACATCAACGAGTATGCAACCAATGGGAAGCTGGTGCGGTTTATCCGGTTAATGACCAACAACCTTGCGGGCATCCCCTCCATAGTTTTCGGACTCTTTGGGATGTCGCTCTTCGTAAATACGCTGGGGTTTGGCGATTCAATCCTTGCCGGTTCATTGACACTTGGCTTAATGACCCTACCCGTGGTAATTCGAACCACCGAGGAGGCATTGAAGTCGGTGGATAACTCGTTCCGGCATGGCAGCTATGCGCTGGGGGCCTCAAAGCTCCAAACCGTTAGAAGGGTAACGCTGCCCATTGCCTATCCAAACATCATTACGGGATTAATCCTTTCCATTGGACGCGTATCGGGCGAAACGGCCCCAATCCTGTTCACCGTGGCGGCTTACTTCCTACCCAAATTGCCCTCGAGCGTATTCGATCAGGTAATGGCGCTTCCATATCACCTTTACGTTTTGGCCACAAGCGGTACCGACATCGAAAAATCTCGGCCAATGGCGTACGGAACTGCCCTAGTGCTTATCATGCTGGTATTAATCCTAAACCTGATGGCAAACGGTCTCCGCCGATACTTCAGTAAAAAAGTTAAAATGAACTAAACATGGCAAAGATAGAAACCATAGATGCCAATTTGAATTACGGCGAATTTCATGCGCTAAAAAACATCTCCATGCAAATGGAGGAGAATACTGTTACTGCCCTAATCGGCCCGTCGGGCTGTGGTAAGTCTACCTACCTTAGGCTTTTCAATCGTATGAACGACCTTATCGACAACGTTAAAATCTCAGGCCAAGTTTTGGTGGACGGGGAGGATATCTACGGTAAGAACGTAAGCGTGGATGATCTCCGCATTAAGGTTGGTATGGTATTTCAGAAGCCCAACCCATTCCCCAAGAGCATATTTGAGAACGTGGCCTACGGACTTCGGGTGAATGGGGAGAGAAACAAATCGTTTATTGAGGATAAGGTGGTTCAATCGCTCAAGCAATCGGCCCTTTGGGACGAGGTCTCCGATAAGCTGAACAAATCGGCCTTCGAACTCTCTGGTGGACAACAGCAGCGCCTTTGCATTGCCCGGGCGCTAGCTATTTCGCCTTCGGTAATCCTAATGGATGAGCCTGCATCGGCGCTCGACCCGCTCTCAACGGCCAAGATTGAGGATCTCATTCACGAGCTGAAAAAACAGTATACCATCGTAATTGTTACTCACAATATGCAGCAGGCATCGAGGGTAAGCGATTATACTGCCTTCTTTTACCTGGGCGAGCTGGTTGAGTATGGCGCAACCGTAGAAATATTTACGAAACCAAAATTAAAGCATACCGAAAACTATATCACCGGAAGGTTCGGATAGCAAATAGCTACTGTGCGTTTTTGATTTTTAGGCTTCTCGTTAGTATACTATTTAACAAGATTAATGAATGTCTAATCGCATGAATACCTAAGGGCCGATAGCCTTACTTTTAATGCCATATATCTAATCTGTTTTTTAATGAATTAACATCAAATAGACAAAACTATGACACACCTAGATACCGAGCTTATTAAGCTAAAACAGGAGCTGTTCGAAATGTGGTCGTTGGTAATTTCGCAGGTTGAAACCTCCCGCGAGGCTATTATGAACTACGACAAGGGTGCTGCGTCCGAAATTGCCTTTAAGGAGCGGATGGTTGATAGCTACGAGCTGCGCCTCGATCGCGATTGTGAAAATATCATTGCGCTATATAATCCGGTGGCCACCGATTTGCGTTTGACGCTAGCCATCTTGAAGATAAATACCGATCTGGAACGGATTGGTGACTTTGCTCGTGGTCTTGCAAAGTTTGTGCAGAAATGCAACAAGGAGAGTCTTAACCCAAAGCTGCTGGAGGTGTGCCAAATTGACGATCTTATAAAGAATGCCGTGGGCATGCTTACCGACGCAAAGAAGGCCTTTGAGTTCGAAAACTCGAGAATGGCGATAAGCATCTTTTCGCACGATGATTTTATCGATGAGGTGCAAAAAAAGGCCAATAAAATTATTGCCGATTACATTATCAAGAACCCCGAAGAGATTGATGAGGCCCTGAACATGCTTATTAATATCCGGAAAGTGGAGCGGATTGGCGATCACTGTAGCAACATTGCCGAGGCAATTGTATTTTACCTCGATGCAAAGGTTCTAAAGCATAGCGGGAAAAAGAAGAGTGAATAATGCATCAGGCCGTTTCTATTACAAACGGCCTTTTTTGCCTTTCGTTTAGTATCTTTTATTTTTTCAGTGGCTTTGTAAGCGTAACTACCTCTTTGAATAATCCTTGCTTGAGTAGTTTTACCAGCTGTTCCTTGGTGGGCTTGGCAATATAATGGTCAATATTGCCTTCGGCATCCTTCGTGGCGGTGAGGGAAGGGGTTAGGTCGGTAAGCTACAAATCAGTTCGAGTTAAAAGTATGCGCTCTTCTGTCAACAGAGAAAACACATATCGGGCTTACAGCCCTAAGTAATAGTTAGATTTGGATTACACAGGGCTGCGCCCAGTGCTCTTACATATTGGCCTTACAGGCCGAAGGGTTAGTTGGGAGAAGAAGGGACGAAGTCCCGAAAGGTAATAGCACAGGTTGGAGCGAAGCGTAAACCTGTGTAAGCAATAGCCGCAGCACAAAGCCCTGCAAGGGCGATAGGTTATTTTTTTTGTTGGGGCAATGCAATGTCTAAAACTATTCGAAAAGTGCACCGTTTTGCAATTTGTTATCAGTTCGATCTCCTCCGGCTCCGTAAAAGGAAGATTGAATAGGTAGGTTATTTCCGCAACCTGTTAATTATTTAGTGCAGCTAACCGTTGTATATCGAAGCCTCCAGAGGAGGTAAACGTTGGTAGGTATAAAAGGGTGTAAACCGTTTGCACGCCGTAGGTGTGCCACATTGTATCTGGTTGCGTTTATTATGGGTGTATGCCCAAACGGCGCAATATTGTGATGTGCATTTGGCAAATGCGGAGCGCGCCGAGGTATTGTTGGGTATTGTTGCGTTTCTACCATAATGTGGTGCCTACGGCACCGGGTTGGTTTGCAAGGTGTGATGGTTTTGGTCATGGTAGTTTTAAGGTTGACAACTTACCTATCTCCTCTTGCTCCTCCAATGGAGGAGTGACTGGATTGTTAGGCTGTCCTCATCTTTAGCAAGTCACCCTTCCCTTTGGGAAGGGACGGGGTTAGGTCGGTCAACTGCAAAATAGCACATCAGTTGCATTACAACCTACCATCTTTAACCACAGAGGTCACGGAGAAAAAACAACACGGAGAACACAAAGGGTGCATTGTATATTCATTCCCACAAAGTCAATTTTACCGCCGCTCTTCCTTCTCAATTTCGGCAATAATTTTTTGGGCTTCCTTAGTAATTAACTCATACGCGGCCTTGCTCGATTGCGCCATATTGAGGGTAACCGAAAGGATTGCTCTAAGCTTCGGATCAAATAAAAATTCCCTTTCTTGTTTATCAGCCTCTTCGATCGAATAATCGGTAATTCGGGATACACTGGCATTGTAGTATTTATCGACTTCCAAAAGTGATGGGATCTTTTGCTGATAGTATGATAGTATAAGTTTTTTCAACTTCTTGTTTTCAATATACCCAATCTTTCCGCTCGATTTAAACCCTTCATAGTTACCATCGCTACTTCTTCGTAGAATTATGTGTGCCGACATCATTTCCGACAAAAAAGTATCGCCCCGAGGGCCTCTCGCTATGCTATCGTACTGCTTTTTACTGAGTTTTTCTATATAGCTAAAGTCGGTAATAACTTGCGATAGGCTAGCATTTGCCTTCGCCATCATTCTTATATTGTCTGTTATGTCTGTCTTAATATCGGCAAGAAATTCTTTAACCTCTTGTTGTTGATTTTTATATTGACTTCGGCCTTGCAGCCAGATGGAGATGGTAACACCAAATACAATGATGATAATTTCAATGACAATTGTTTGGATTTTCCCCTTGATGGAGCGTTTTGCATTTCTCAGAATGCCTGAAACTGTTCTCGATTGCTCTATTTCTTCTTCTTGCATAGTTGTTCTGTTGTAGATGCGATATGACTTTGTGTGGCTATGAGCTATTTCGTTGCCAGGCTAAGACAAATCTACTGTTTCCTTTCCAATAATATCCAATCTGTTTTATGATTTGATTCTGTTTTTAGACATATTATAGCCTTTATGGCTTATTTAGTCTCCACGGGATTGATCGTATTGTTTTTTGCCTACAACGTTTGGATGTTGCAATTTGGGCTCATGCATACAGCGCGCACTTACTTTCGGCGGGTTTTATTTTACTCTTCATCTTGCTTTTTTTGTCGTTCGTCATTCTACTTGTAATCTCATTCATATCCGTTAAACTTATGGTGGCAACCCTCGTCCAACGCTCGTCTTTAAATTGATACTATGAGGAAGTTAGTTGTTTTAACCTTGATTGCCTTTGGGTTTTGCTCCTGTTACGCACAGGAAAATTCTCTGGCAATTTCGCTGCAGAATGATTCCATCGTTATTGCGTCGCTCTATAAATCGGCTCTTACCAGCAGTGGTGGTTACGACAATCTTCGGGAATTAACCAGCAAGGCTCCACATCGATTGGCTGGTTCGGAGGGATGTGCCAATGGCATAAAGATTCTATTCAACCAGCTAAAGGCATTAAATCCCGATACTGTTTACCTTCAACCGGCCATGGCACTGCCTTGGTTGCGAGGGGAGAAGGAGGTTGTATATATTGAACTACCAAAAGGTAAACGAATACTACTGCATGCATCGGCTTTAGGGGGTTCGGTAGGAACTGGTCTTAAAGGCTTAGCTGCAGAGGTTGTTGAGGTAAAGAGTTTTGAAGAGCTAAAAGCCTTGGGCGAAGCAAATGTAAAGGGCAAAATAGTTTTCTATAACCTTGCAATGGATCCAGCGCTATTCAACCCTGGCGAAGGCTACGGACGGGCTGCTTTTCAGCGCACCGCTGGAGCCTCGGAAGCCGCCAAGTATGGTGCCATTGCTACGCTTGTTCGTTCCCTCACCAATAGAATAGATACTTTTCCACATACCGGTGTAATGCGCTATGCCGATACTACGAATATGATCCCGTCGGTGGCTATTAGCACTTTCGATGCGGAGTTGCTGAGCACTAGGCTCAAGAGCGACCCCACGCAGCGCGTGTTTATACGCACTACCTGTAAGTCGTTGCCTGCGGTGGTGAGCTACAATGTTATTGCCGAACTAAAGGGTGGCGAAAAACCCGAAGAGATCATTACCATTGGAGGCCATCTCGATTCTTGGGATCTCGGGGAAGGTGCACACGACGATGGTGTGGGCTGTATGCACGCCATGGAGGTAATAAGGCTATTTAAGCAGAACGGTATCCAACCCAAGCGCACGATTCGGGTGGTTCTTTTCCTTGATGAGGAGACGCATCAGGTAGGCGCAAAAGCCTATGCCGCATCGGTTAAAGATAAGGGTGAGAAAATTTATGTAGGTATTGAATCCGATAGTGGCGGCGGAGCTCCAAAGGGATTTGGCATGTCGGCTAGTCCAGCACAAATGGAGTCTTTTAGGCAGCTAATGGGCATTTTGGCGCCCTACGACCTCTATCAGCTGCGCAATGGCGGTGGTGGTGTAGATGTTGGCTTTTTAAAGCCATTGGGTGTTCCCACCATGAATGTGCTGCCAAGTCCGCACCGCTATTTTTACTATCATCATAGCGCCTTCGATACCTTTAAAGAAATTGATATGCGGGAAGTTCAGCTTGGCTGTGCCGCGCATGCTGCGTTAGTTTATCTGATCGATAAATACGATACTTTGGGCAGTTAGGCCAAAGTTAGGGTGAGTTAGGGAGGGCCTACTGCATTGCAGTAGGCCCTTGTTTGTTGGTAACGCTTTGTCTTATTCGAATTTCACATCCAGACCTGTCTTAATTTACCATCGATTCGTTGTTGCAATATTCCGTTGGGAATATCTATTTCGTTCCTGGCATAAATAATTCAGGATGCTTTAGGTGAAAGCCTTGCTTCTGTTGAAAGGCCCAACCAATTTCCAGTAGGTTTGCTTCGTTATACCAATCGGCAATAAAGGTGATGCTGGTTGGCATTCCACGCTTATCGAAACCATCGGGTAAGCAAAGTGCTGGATGGCCAGTGAGGTTGGTGGCGAGTAGTTGGTTACCACCAAAACTCGGGCAGACGATGATGTCCACCTGTTGGAATAGTTTTGTGAACTCCTGAATAAGATGGGTGCGGATACGGTTTGCCTGAATATACTCGGTGGCGGGTATCAATCGAGCGGTTCTAAAAATGTTGGGCCAAGAGTTTTTAGTCTGAAGAACCATACGGTTGTCGAGGTTGGTTAGGGTAAGATCCGAGAAGGCTGCCGCCGCCTCTGCTTCTAAGATGATGGAGAGGGCATCCACAGGAATATTATTGGGTAGGTTTACCGCAATCAATTCATAGCCCATCTGCTTCATGGTCTCTAGCGCCAAGAAATCGTTGGCATTGCTATCCTTCTTTTCCGTAAAGAGTGACGCTACATAGCCAATTCTCAACGCCTTGTTTGCTTTACCTAGGTTGAGGTTAAAGGGTTTGTTTTCCAGTGTGATGTCTTTCCCGTCAGGGCCTTTGATGGCATCAAATACAATGGCTGCATCTTGTGCCGTGCGGCAAATAGGTCCAATCTTATCCATTGTCCACGAAAGGGCCATGGCTCCGGTGCGGCTAACCCGCCCAAAGGTTGGGCGAAGACCGGTAACACCACATACGGTAGAGGGGGAGACTATCGATCCCCATGTTTCGGAGCCAATGGAGAATGCAACTAACCCCGCAGAGGTGGCTGATGCTGGGCCTGCCGAGGAGCCGCTAGAGCCTTCGTTTGTATTCCATGGATTACGCGTTTTACCCCCAAACCAAACATCGTCCATGGCCAATTCGCCTAACGATAGCTTTGCCACGAGAATGGCTCCGGCCGAGTCGAGTTTGGATATTACTGAAGCTGTTTCCATAATCATTTGGCTACGGTATATGGGCGACCCCCACGTGGTAGGATGTGTTTTTAGGGCAAGTAGATCTTTCACTCCGTAGGGAATGCCATGAAGTGGACCTCTATATTTCCCTGCGGCAATCTCCTTGTCGGCTTGCTTTGCTTGGGCTAGGGCAGTTTCTTCAAGCAAAGTGATTACTGTATTCAATTTTTGATCGTATTTCTTTATCCTCCCAAGGTAGAGCTTCGTAAGTTCTACCGATGTTATCTTTTTTGACTTCATCAGCGACGATAGTTCAGCCACGGAGAAGAAACAGAGGCTTTCGCGATTGCGAGGAACCTGTATTACTTTGGGCAGACCAAAATTAATCGGTTCTTGAATAGTTGGCGTAGGGTAGTTTGCCGGTACAGGCGCGAAAATGGTGGCAGGTGCCGTGGAATTATTCAACGGATAGGCATGAATGGCTTTATACTTTTCCCTATTCGATAGAACTCCCTCTACCATCGAATCCCTTTCGGTACGGGTAAAAGATAGATCGAGTAGCTGCGATGCCAACTCTATGCTTTTTATAGGATTGGTGCGATAGGCAATAAGAAGTATTGCATTAAAAACTAGCGAGACTATCAGAAAGGAAAGAATTATGGTCAAACGAATACGCTTCTTCTTCATAATTTACATTTTTAATAGTGGATAGGTTCGATGCTGCTGTTTGCTAAGCACAAGTTAAGCCGAATTGTTTTATTGGACGTTTTTTTGTCGAAAAAAATTGATGTTTGAAGTTTTTGTAAGCTAAATACCTCTATCCATTTGGTATCAAATGTAGTAATGTGTTGGATAAAATCAACGCTTTTGGCTAGGAATAACTTCCATCAATTTTTTTTTTCACTATAGATTTCGTTGCATTGCAGTATTTTGCTATTTTGTTCTGAATTAGAGCAGACTACCGCAGGTTGATGGGTTGTGGATTGTAATTGGAACGTGGCAGAATTGCGATAATATATAGCTCGAATGCGCTATATTGGTAATAGATTGTAATGACCTAACCTAAAGCTATAACAACCCAAAATGAGTAAAAACTTAACGATTAAAGTTCCTGATGCATGGGGATCGCGCGTGGGACTAGTGCTGGCAATGGCCGGTAATGCAGTTGGATTCGGAAATTTTCTACGGTTTCCGGTCCAAGCGGTTCAGAATGGAGGAGGAGCATTTATTATTCCTTACCTGGTGAGTTTGCTGATTCTAGGATTGCCGCTAATTCTTATTGAATGGTCTACTGGGAGATATGGAGGCTCCTTTGGTTACCATTCCACACCTCTAATGATGCGTAAGATGGGCCGCAAAGCGATTTGGATGTATGTAGGGGTTTTCGGTATCTTCAGCAATATTGCCATTGCCTCCTACTACTGCTACATGGAGAGCTGGACCATGTCCTACGTATTCCATTCGGTTGTGGGAACATTCAATGGAATGGATCAACATCAGGTTGCTTCTTTCTTTAGTGGCTATCTCGATGTAACAACGTCCACCACCGGAATTCCGTTTGAGGCTATTGTGTTTTTCCTCCTTTGTCTCTCTCTAAATGTGTGGATTTTAAGTAAAGGTTTAAGTGGGGGTATTGAGAAAGCGGCCAAAATTGGTGTTCCATTGCTTATTGTATTCGGAATTTTTCTCGCCATTAAAGGAATTACGCTTAAAGCGGGCCACGACGGGGCTGTTTTTGATGGATTGAAGGGTTTGAATTTCCTTTGGACACCTGAGTTTTCATCGCTTGCGAACCCTAAAGTGTGGCTTGCAGCAGCAGGGCAGATATTCTTTACCCTTTCGGTTGGAATGGGCTGTATTCAGGCTTATGCTTCGTATGTAAAAAAGGATGATGACATAGCTTGCAATGCTATGTCGGCTGGATTCATGAATGAATTTGTGGAGATTGTATTGGGTAGTTCCATCATTATCCCAATTGCGGTTGGCTATTTTGGTATCGATAGGGTAATCGAACTTACCCACATGGGGGGATTGGGGTTAGGCTTTAGAACAATGCCCTTTCTTTTTGCTCAATGGGGTCCGGTGATGGCTGCACTCTCTGGTGTTGCCTTCTTTGGTTTGCTCTTCTTTGCGGGAATTACCTCGTCGTTGGCTATGGGCACGCCTGTTGTTGGCTTTTTTCAAGATGAGTTTGGCTGGCGCAAAGGACGTGCAGCGATTGGTTTTGGAGTAATAATCCTAATTATTGGATTGCCTACAGTACTTTTCTTTCAACAGGGTGTATTTGATGAATATGACTACTGGGCCGGAACGGTGGCACTATTTGTTTTCGCCATGTTCGAATCGATAATGTTTGCTTGGGTGTTTAAACTCGATAAGGGCTGGGCCGAAATTACTCGCGGCTCCGATATTCGCGTCCCACTATTTTTTAGATTTACCTTGAAATATATTACTCCAGTTGTGCTTATTGTTGTATTCGTTGCATCCTTAATTAGACCAGCAAACGACGATTGGAGTAAGATAAGTGTCACTGGTTGGTCGCTACATAGCGAGAGTATTCTTGGCCAAATTAGCCATCAGGGAGGTGGTCCGAACAATACCTATTTTGCCACCAACTTTTACTCCGAAGTGGATGGGATGGTAGTAGGATTGGTGAAGGAAAATAGCAGAAACTTCTTGCAAATTCAGAGCTCTGTTGGCTCACCTACCAACTATTTGGTTGAGGATGACTACAAGATTGTTGTTCAGCCGGGAGAACACGTTTCAGTGGGGTCACCTATATTCGAGGGAGGGGTAACTAACAAGATATTCTATAGCGATATGGCTCGGATCTTCTTGGCTTCCCTGTTTTTACTGATTTGCTTCATGGTCTACTATGCATACAGGAAGCGGGTAAGAGAAAATACTCTTTAATTGGGTTGAACCGATCGATAAACGTAGTTTTATATTTTTACTGCAAACAAATAAGAAGAAAAAATGAATACATCGGCAATTATAACCCTAGTGTTGGTTTGGGGTGTGGTCATTAGCCTCACGGTTTTCTTTTTTATAAAGATACTAAGAGCTAAGAAGTAAGCCATTTCTGCAAGTTGAGTAGCGGCACTATTCTTCTTGATATAGAGGGGGTTTTGCCTTCGATAATACCTTATCCGTTGCTATTATTTCGGTAGCGGATGAGGTTTTTTTGTAAGCAGACTGTATTGATAGGATACTGAACTAAACCTTCGGCAGAGCAAAGAGTGTTTTCGGTTCGCTTGTGCTAAGGATTATAAGTTTACCGTTTAATACCAATGGTTTTCTTCCTCAATTTTCAAGATTCCTCTATGTAAAATATTTCTTGCCATTACCGAATAATATACTGTAATGCGAACTATATTTGGCGGTTCAAATTTTATATGGTTTATGAAGTATAATCATGAGTTGGCTGGTTCTCTTCGAACTTTGCACCTTGTTTTTTTAATGGGATCCCTTTCTTTTCTGATTATTTCAATGTCTTTTTCTAGCGAAATTAGCCGTTTGTTAAATAGCCCTAAGTATTATAGTGAATCAGCAATTGTAAGCAGCCTTGCAACTGTTGGGTTCTTAACTATAGGTAACTCGCAGTTCAATAAGCTTGCTGTTGATGGGGAAACACTGGATGTGGATGAGCGCTATTTCTCATATAAGCGTGCGATGTTTAACCAGTTTGTGTTGGCCAATATCGTTATGGTTATGCTTGGGGTTCTATATATGGTTTTTAATCGCGGATTATTTATTGCCGAAGCATTTGGGGTCATCGGTATTCAGCTGGCCTTGTTTCCCACAAAACGGCGATTAGTAAGAGTGCTTAAGTTGGAAAAGAGTTAGATTTTTCTCGTAAAATATAAAGAGACGCAATTAACGCGTCTCTTTTTTTTGCTCTGTGGTGAAGAATAAGCTGTCCGTTTAACGCAGATATCCTATCAACTCCCAAATCGGTAGGAGAATTTTACCAAGAAAATATTTCTGGGATGATCTGTGTATAGATCCATTAGGTTGGATCGAAAGCGGAAGTTGCCGGATTCCTCATAGCCACTTCGGGTTTGAGACCAAACAAAGTATGCTGTTGATCCGGGAATAAATTCCCAGCGGACCACCATGTTTGATAGAAACTCTTTAACGTTGAAGTCGAGATCGGATTTGGATATCTCGTATTCTATATTCCCGTCAGCATTGTCGTCGAATAGGTAGGTGTTCGTGCTATTGTTATATGTCAGCTGGGTTGCATCATATAGGCTAAACCGATCGGTATAGTTTGATGCCTTGACTGCAGTGGCATATTTAAAATTAGAATACTTCCCTGTGGCAATGAATGGTTGTCCCCAATACTGGAGCGACAAATCAGGGGTAATGGAGATGTTGATGCGCAGCGACATGCTGAAGGTTTTCTGCTCAATGCTAGCCAGCAGATATCGATTATCCGATCCAAATGAATAGACATCGATATACTGCAATTCGTTATGGCTATTTGATAGTGATGGCTCTATGCTAATGTTGGTTCGGCTGGAGGGTTTTAATGTAAATGAGGTGTTTATGCCCCACTCTGCTGCGAAATTAGTGGTAAGCCCCCAAGATTTGTAGTAGTTTAGGGAGCCTGAGAACTTCTTTTGTTGGTTCGAGCCGAAGGAACTCCAAAAGTTTACCGATCCGGGTTGCTTAAATGCCGGACCACCCCTCAAAAGGGTATTCGAAGTGCTTTCGAAATCGACATTTGATCCAAATCCAGCATACCAAAAATTCTTGAAGGTGGCGTTTAAATTGATATTCCCCCCTACGCCTAAGAATTTGCCACCATAGTCCCATTTGTTCGATTGGTTGAAGTTAATACTTGCTTTCCTGAATATAGAGAATGGCTGGGGTATTCTATATGCAACCCATAAAACTTCACTAACATCATTAGCTTGGCGCATATATCCAAGATCGTTGACATCAAGCATGGGCGATTTCCATGAGGAAGCAAGCATAAACATAAGCTTTCCGGATGATTTTCCAATCTCGAACTTTCCTCCAGTTCCGGTAAGCTGGGTTCGCGATGAATCTACACTTACATTTCGGGCATCGGGGCGTTGAAAATACCTAGCTGGGGCGGTTTGCGTGTTTGTAATTGCGCTGCTATCGCCCTCTACATGGCTAATGTAGCTGTTCATGCTCACATAGTAGGTCTTGTCTTTCCAATAATGTTTTACATTGATTCCGGCTGTGTGGGCCGATCGGTGTAAATATTTAAGATCTTCAGATGTTATGTCACGAATGGTCGATGTGGCTATTCCTCCAATCTGAGTGTTTCCCCTATTGAAATCTTTCTCAACACGTGCCACTGCATAGTTGGTGAGCGGTTCCACCATAACCATCCGATCGGTACTATTATCCTTGATTTCTGCCATCGTTTTATCGGTTATGCTCTCAAGTATGCCAATCGAAAGTCCATTGGAGCTCTTTCCCGTGATTTTTGCGGCTCCAAGGATGTTGGTAAACTGGGGCATATCGATGTATTCGTTATCGTTGAGATCGGGGTTGTAGTGTGGCTTTCTTCCTATGCGGCGGGAGTAGAAAATGGATTCACTACCCAAATCGCCATCCCCAAACATGAGCGGAAAGTTAAAGATATTCCTTCCCTCAATAAAGAATTGTCGCTTTTCGCTATAGTAGGATTCATATGCCGAAAGGTTGACCTGCGACGGATCTGCTTCTACTTGGCCAAAATCGGGGTTTACCGTTACGTCCATCGTTATATTGTTGGAGATGCCAAGGCGTGCGTCAAATCCTATTTTTGCTGTCTCATTATGCCCCGACTGAAGGAATGGATTGTCTTCCTGTTTCTGGTAATTGTCGGTGAGTGCAACTATGTAAGGCGTTATGCGTGCGGTTCGCTTTGGCATTACGGTGCCTTTCCAATTTAGAATTCCATACTGAGAAACCCAACCCGATTGCTCTTTGTTGGCGGGTTGCCAAAGGCTTGTTTCTTGCGATCGGTAAACGATGCGAGCCAGTTGGAGTCCCCATGTTTGGTTTTCGACAGCCTTAAACCGTAGTTCGGTAAGGGGGATTTTGATCTCTGCAAACCAACCCGATAGGTCGGTAGATGTTTTAACCCACCATATAGGATCCCAGTTGCTATCCTCTTCGCCGTCGTTTGAGATGGCATAGTCGATTTTTGTGCCAGCTGCATTTACCCAGAAGGCAAATGCTGTTCTATGATCGTTGTAACTGTCAAGTTCAATACCTACAGCATCCCCATCGCCTTCATCGCGTCTACTCAATCGGTGTGAGATGCTATCCGGGGATCCATCCTTTGCCCATATGGCGACGTAAATAAAATCGTCGTCGTAAAGAAGTTTAAAGGCTGTTTGTTGATGTGGCTGTTTGTTTTCGAAAGGCCGGAACTGTGTAAATCCTGAAACCCATTCCGCTTCTTTCCATGCATCATCGGATAGTGTCCCGTCTATTGTGGGTGCTATTCCACTAACCCTAGTAATTGATACCTGCTTTTTTTCGTTTGGGGTAGCTATACTGCATAGCGATACCAATACTATAAGGAAGGTTAGTGATGTTTTCTTCATTCTTTGGGCTTAGGGTGAAGGTTGATTTAAGAACGCAAATCACTGCTTCGTGCTGCATCATATTTTCGACTATTGGAGCGGGAAATGCTTACATAGTTTAATGGTAAAACGTTTATTCTTTCATATCTCCTTATCGCATTAGGATAGAATACCTGATAAGTATGATTTTGTCTTGATTAAATTGCGACAAAACAATAAGATAGATGAAGAAAAGTTGTAGATTTGCAAAATTGATTAGCATTGTGAGGAGGAATGTCATTTTCATGGGTGCTCGTTATGTCTTTTTAAACTAAACTTAATACAAACTATGGGGAAACCTCGCGAATCGTGGAGTAAGCAAGACAAGGAAAAGCAGAATCTGAAGAAAAAGAAGGAAAAGGAAGAGCGCAAGATTGAGCGAAAAGCCAATAAGGGCAGTGGGCTTGATGATATGATCGCTTACGTAGATGAAAATGGACAGCTTACTTCTACTCCGCCCGATCCCACACGAAAACTCGAAATCAACATCGAAGAGATTGAAATTTCTGTTCGCAAACAGGAGCCTGGCGAACCTGCCGATTTAATTAGAAAAGGAACTGTTACCTTCTTTAACGATTCTAAAGGCTACGGTTTTATTAAGGATTCAGAAACACAACAATCTGTTTTTGTGCACGTCAACGGTCTTGTTGAAGGCATTAAGGAAAACGATAGAGTTGTATATGAAGTGGAGATGGGACATAAAGGCCCTACCGCTGTAAATGTGAAACTCTTAAAATAAGCAGTTTCTTTTTTGGTGTGGATAAATTATTGCTGGCAATGAGCAGTAAGCTATAACTGGCCTAGTAACCCGAGGAGAGAACTTTGGTTTGTTGCTTGTATTCTTGCGGCAATTTTAGATATAGCATAAAACACAAAAGCCATGCATCATTAGATGTTTGGCTTTTGTGTTTTATATGGAATGCATTAAACCTTAAATTGTTTTGAACTGAGCAGCGGGGTTACTCCATCATTAAAAGGAAAATGGCGGGACGCTTGTGCAGTTCGGGTAGCGCATGTTTCCACTCCTTAACCGTCTTGGTGCAGATATACTCGGTTTCGAGGGTTATGTCTACCGCAATACAAAGCAGCGTGTTGTTACGGCACGTGGAGAGTATGTCGTTAAGAAGCTGCATGTTTCGATATGGCGCTTCAATAAATACTTGGGTCTGCTTTTCGCGTGCCGAGAGTGCTTCTAGGTCGCGCAGTTTTCTTTGGCGCTCAGGTGGTTTAATGGGGAGATAACCTTGAAAGGCAAAGTTCTGTCCATTAAGCCCCGAAGCCATAAGCGAGAGTAGTATAGAGGATGGTCCGGTAAGCGGAACTACTCTGATATTGTTCTCGTGAGCCATTCGCACCAGCGGCGCACCTGGATCGGCAACTGCTGGGGCACCTGCCTCCGAAAGCAAACCAATGTCGACACCCTGCTGAGCCGGTTTAAGCATGGGATAAATAATGGAGTGGTGTGTGTGCTCGTTAAGTTCGAAAAAGGTGAGGCTGTCGATGGGGTTCTTTACTTTAATACTGCTAAGAAAGCGGCGCGCACTGCGCAAATCTTCCACTACAAAACAGGTAAGCGATTGCGCAATCTCAATGGTGTGTATGGGTAGAACGTCAGCCGGATTTCCTTCGCCCAGCGTTGTAGGAATCATATAAAGTTTTCCTGTCATGGTAATGTTTTCGGCAAAGTTAACCCGAATTATTTACAAATTAGGTATATTTGACCTATCGGTTTTTATGCACTCCGAATCGCGAGAACGGTTCACCAATACTATTGAAACGAATGCAATTTATCTATAAGTTAATACTAAATAGAAACTCAATACTTGTTTTTGCCGTAATTCTTGGCCTTGTAGCTGGTGATTTTGCCTCGATATTTCAGCCTTTTTCCTTTTTTGTTCTCGCTGTCACCATGTCTTTCTCGATGACGGGAATAAGGATGCAGTCATTGCTCAATCCAAAGGCTATGTTGGGTCCCATGCTTCTTGGTGCTTTTTTGAACTATGCGGTATTTGGACTAGTTGTTATCTCCCTTGCTTACTTTGTTATGCCTACCGAGAATCTATTCTATGGTTTTGTGGTAATTGCAGCTGCTCCTCCTGGTGTGGCAATTATTCCATTTAGCTACATTCTTAAGGGCGACGTGGAGTATTCGATTGCTGGGGTTCTTGGGGCATTTTTAGCTTCTGTGGTGGTGGCTCCGCTCTTTATAAGTCTTTTTGCTAACCATACCGACGTAAGTTCATATAGTCTTTTTATTCTTATGGTTAAGTTGGTTTTGATTCCTTTGGTCATCTCACGATTCATGCTTTATAAACCCTTATTTCGATACATTGAACCTGTCCGAGGGAAGGTTGTCGATTGGGGTTTTGCTGTTCTTATATTTATTGCTGTTGGCATGAATCGGCAAGTGTTCTTCTCGGCACCAACTATTCTCCTGCTGGTAGGAGGGGTGTTGTTGACGGTTACTTTTGGGTTGGGAACCATTTATAGTCTGATTGCAAAACGAATGGGGATTCAACGTCCTCGGGCAACAACTCAAACCATGCTTGCTACCATAAAGAGTACAGGCTTTTCTGTCTTTACTGCGCTAACACTATTTGGCAAGGAGGCTGCAATACCTTCGGCCGTGATGGCCGTTGTTGTGCTGCTTTACCTTATATTTCTTTCAATAAAGAGTAGTAAACTTAAGATGACAGTATCGTGAGGCTAACATTTTTAGGCACCGGTACCTCCCAGGGCGTTCCGGTTATTGCATGCCCCTGTCCGGTTTGTCAGTCGGATCAGGAGCACGATAAGCGGCTGCGGACCTCTGCTTTGGTGGAAGTGGATGGGGTAACAATCTTAATCGATGCCGGACCCGATTTCCGTCAGCAAATGCTGCGTGCTCACGTTAAGCAGCTCGATGCAATCTTGCTTACCCATGAGCATAAGGATCACATTGGGGGATTGGATGATGTGCGGGCTTTCAACTTTGTAAATCGAAAGCCTATGGATATTTATGCCGAGGATAGGGTTCAGGATGCACTCAAGCAGGAGTATGCCTATGTCTTTGCTGAGAATCGTTACCCAGGTGTTCCAGAGATGAACCTGTTTACTATTGATGGCTATCCTTTCGATATTAATGGTGTTAAGGTAACTCCAATTCGTTGCTTTCACTATAAGATGCCCATATACGGCTTTCGTATCGGAGATCTCACCTACATTACCGATGCCAACTTCATTTCAGAGGAGGAGAAGGAAAAGGTTGTGGGCTCAAAGTATATTGTTGTAAATGCCCTGCGGAAGCAAAAGCATATTTCTCACTTTACACTCAGCGAAGCGTTGAAGTTGGTGCAGGAGTTGAGTCCGCGCAAGGCATTTATTACCCACGTATCGCACCAATTGGGATTTCATGCAGATATACAAGCAGAGCTCCCACGCAATGTGGTGTTGGCTTATGATGGGTTGGTGGTGGATATATAACAATATGCCAATCGAAGGGATCTTTAAGAATTTGTCTTAAGTGCTTTTTGCTAATTATGTTCGTTACGATATATCTGGATGCTGCCAAAACTTAATCCAGTTCGATTTGCCTGAAGTAAGCATATATAGCAAGAGGAGCATCACACCAAGAGCCGCACTAAGCCCTATTTTTCGACCCACAACTCCGCCTACAAAATAATTGGTGCCTATAATCAGCACCAAAAAAAGAACTCCTCCTGCGTTTCCAATAATGTTGTAAGTGATGTTGCCGCCACACACGAAGTGAAACTCTTCTTCCTCCGAAGGGACGGTAAACTCTTTACTACCACTCCAATTCAGCCAGATCTTTACCTTGTCGCCAGCCGATACAGATAGTTGTATCTCTTCGCCAATCTTGAGTTCGGCAACCTGCTGGTTGTTTACCATTACCTTATAGGGTAGGTGTGCATTCATTCGCTCCTTATTCCTTTTTATGGTTATGGTTGGCATGTTGTTTTTTTTAAAATGGGTGCACTAAAATAGCAAGAAAAATTAGTTGTTGGCGTGTTGCCTTTTTTATACCTTGCCCATAATAAAACTCAAACCATGAAGCAACGGATACTTCTCTTCGCAACCATTATTCTGATTGGATGCAACCATGCTCCGCAAGGGTCTAATCACTTAGACTCGGCTACAACTACTCGGCAAATAATCGTAATGCATCCCACTGTAAATAACCTTAAGACGTTTCTCTATCTTACTGAAAATGCTCTGTTCCCTTTGCCAAAGGATTATAGGGTGGTGGGGGTTTACCATGCGAAGGAGATTTATGACTACAAAAAGGCACAAAAGTTCATCGACGAGCAGGGTTTGAGTAACGTATCCCTGCTAAAGGTTGATAATGTTATTTGCGCCGATAGTTTATATGCCAAGAACAGTTGTACGGAACTCTTTACCAAACTTTTTAATGAGTCACAGGGTGCGATCTTCTTTGGCGGTCCCGATATTCCCCCTTTTACCTATGGTGATTCCACCAACCTGCTGACCGTTGTAACCGATCCCAACCGACACTATATGGAACTCTCTTTCCTGTTTCAACTCCTTGGCGGGAATCAAAACGTAGGATTTAAACCGCTAATGGATGAAAAACCTGATTTTCGCATTCTTGGGATATGCTTGGGTATGCAAACTATGAATGTGGCAACAGGTGGAACGCTCTATCAAGATATTCCGACCGAACTATACGGAAAGCGAAGTGTTGAATCGGTATTGGCCATGGATGCAAACCAGCAACATCGAAACTACAACACAAACTTCACTGACGATACGTCCTTGATTTGGGGTGGCTTTCATCAGATTTATGTAGTTCCTGGGGCAAAAATCGTAAGCTTACTTTCGGTAAATGGCGTAAGGCCTTTTGTGCTTAGCAGTCATCATCAAAGCGTAAAGAAGTTGGGAATGGGGCTAAGGGTTGCTGCTTGGTCGATAGATGGGAAGGTTGTGGAGGCCATTGAGCATAATCGGTTTCCTAATGTTATTGGACTACAGTTTCATCCTGAACCAACACTGCTTTACGAGCGTGGCATTAAAATAAAGATACAGTCGAATAAGCCCGCCGAGCAATCCTTTGAGGAACTTTATCCCGGGGAAAAGGGTGCGTCGTTTCATATAGCATTTTGGGCAATGATGGGGGAGATGTATAAGTAATGTGATAAAGCGTTCCATTGTGTTCTGTCTGGCGGAGGCGTTAGAATGTATATACATTCAGTTGGATATGTATGATGGGGCCAAAACCGAATCATATAAATGCACTAATGATGGGGTGTTTGCTATATCAAGAATAAAGACCAGGTAAGTGCTTGTGCCGATTGGACAAAGTCGTTGGAGCAGGGCAATTCGCTTGCATCAATATATATCGACAAATACTGCCGGAAGTGATAAGATGCTTTGCGTTTTATTGTTATAAATTGAGGCGTAGGAGCTATACACTGGAATCATTCGATGTATGGAGAGCAACTTCCTTTCTGTTCAGATACTCAATTCGGAGCATCAGCAAAAGGAGTAGTCCTGTGCATGCCACGGCGCGAATAGCGTAAACCGAGGCAAGGGTTCCTTTACTCGAGAAAAGCGAAATTCCGGCTACAGCAGACATGGCAAGCCACACAGTGAAAGATTCGGTGTTTTTACGCTCGATGAGCATGCGGCGAACCACAGGAAAGTAGGCAATAACCATAATGGTTTGCACTGCAATATTCGTTATAAAGTGGTTGTGGGTAAATGCCCAAAAAACCACTACGAGTATTACTGCCGCAAGACATCCTAAGTCGAAGCGGGTAAAGCGGGAACTTTTTTCTCCTCTAAATAGCACGAAAGCCATAACAACGGAAACAAGCACTAAATCGGAAGTGTTCAGGATGTTATCCATAGGTTTAAAGTTGCCATCGGCGAGGTAAGTGGCTAGGCTAATGGCTACTGCTACCACAAAGAAAAGCCACATGGCTAGGGCCGGTTGGATTTTATTTTTGTAAATGAGATAACAGTATTGTATGTTGATAGCGGTATTGATAACCAGAACGATAATTGCAGAAAGAGTCATGGTGTAAACTCGATTATTGGAAGGCCAAACTTACATGTTTTTTAAAAATCATGATGCCTATTATTGCGTAATAATTAGGAGTTCGTGTAGGATTAATTGATCGGATTGTCACACCGTTTTTTGCTCAACCATGTCGAAAACTATACCGGCAGCATCGGCAATCACCTTGCGGCAGATTATTTTGTGGTGCTTCCGTTCGGCAACTTCAGCTTCGCTGGCGTGCTTTTTTAGAAGTTCATAACAGTTGCTCGTGCCATGGATATCTTCAACCAAGCGATTGAGGTCGCGTACCCTTTTGTATGCGGCAAGCTTGGTGGTCATGTCCTTGGGGTCGGTATTGCCATAGGCGAGCCCAAGCACCATAAATCCACCGGTAACGGCACCGCATGTCTGACGTAAGCGGCCCATTCCTGCCCCAAATGTGGAAGATATAAGCTTAGCGGTATGCTCATCGAGATTGTAGGATGGTGCAAATGCAAGTAAGATGGATTGCGAACAGGCATATCCCTGATCGAAATATTGGAGGGCACTATTGATTGTTTCTTCTTTGGTCATGCGACTATAAATAAAAAAGGATTGACGGACATCCCGTCAATCCTTTTGGTCTTTATAAAAAAGGTTATGCTTGCGAAACAGCAACAGCCACGGCAACCGAAGCGCCTACCATTGGGTTGTTTCCCATACCAATCAATCCCATCATCTCTACGTGAGCAGGAACCGAGGAGGAACCGGCAAACTGAGCATCGGAGTGCATACGGCCCATGGTGTCGGTCATGCCGTACGAGGCAGGACCCGCAGCCATGTTGTCGGGATGCAAAGTGCGGCCAGTGCCACCACCCGAAGCAACTGAGAAATACTTTTTACCTTGCTCTATGCACTCTTTCTTGTAGGTGCCAGCAACAGGGTGTTGGAAGCGGGTTGGGTTGGTAGAGTTTCCTGTGATGGAAACATCCACACCTTCACCGTGCATGATGGCAACGCCTTCGCGAACATCATCGGCACCGTAGCAGTTTACCTTAGCCTTATCGCCTGTAGAGTATGCGGTGCGTGCAACCTCATGAACAATGCCGGTTGCATAGTCGAACTTGGTTTGAACGTAGGTGAAACCGTTTACACGGGCAATGATCTTTGCAGCATCCTTGCCTAATCCGTTAAGGATAACGCGTAGAGGCTCTTTGCGAACGCGGTTTGCCGATTTGGCAATACCGATAGCACCTTCGGCCGCAGCAAACGATTCGTGTCCAGCAAGGAACGCAAAACACTTGGTCTCCTCACGGAGTAGCATCGCGGCAAGGTTTCCATGGCCCAACCCAACCTTACGGTCGTCGGCAACCGAACCCGGGATGCAGAAGGCCTGAAGGCCGATGCCTAGGGTTGCAGCAATTTCGGCTGCATTGGTTTGTCCTTGTTTGATGGCAATAGCTGCACCTACAATATAGGCCCACATGGCGTTCTCAAAAGCAATGGATTGAACATCCTTCACAATTTTGTATACATCCACACCTTTGTCGTCGCAAATTTTCTTGGCTTCTTCAATTGAGGAAATTCCGTAAGAATTCAACACTTCGTTGATCTTGTTGATTCTCCTGTCGTAACTTTCAAATAATGGCATATCTATCTCCTCCTATTCTTTGCGTGGGTCAATTACTTTTACTGCTTCATCCATACGGCCATACTTGCCCGATGCTTTAAGCAGTGCTTCGTTGGCGTCGGTGCCGGCTTTAATCATGTCCATCATGCGGCCGAGGTTCATGAATTCGTAGCCAATAATTTCGTTGTTGGCATCAAGTCCAATCTTTGTAACGTATCCTTCAGCCATTTCGAGGTAGCGAGGACCCTTAGCCATGGTTCCATACATGGTTCCTGTTACGCTGCGTAGACCTTTTCCAAGATCTTCGAGACCGGCGCCAATTGGCAGTCCGCCTTCGGAGAAGGCCGTTTGGGTACGACCGTAAACGATTTGGAGGAATAGCTCGCGCATAGCGGTATTAATGGCATCGCAAACTAGGTCGGTATTGAGAGCTTCTAGAATCGTTTTGCCGGGAAGAATTTCAGCCGCCATTGCTGCCGAATGGGTCATGCCTGTGCAACCGATAGTTTCTACTAGCGCCTCTTGGATAATACCTTCCTTAACATTCAGTGTGAGCTTACAAGCACCCTGTTGAGGAGCGCACCAACCAACACCGTGGGTCAAACCCGAAATGTCCTTTACCTCTTTCGCCTTAACCCATTTACCTTCCTCTGGAATGGGAGCAGAGCCATGATTTGCACCCTGAGCGACGCAGATCATACCTTCAACTTCGTGTGAATACATCATACAATCTAATTTTGAATTTGAAATATTTCTAGAACGAATGCGGTGATTCGTTTTTGTGATTCGTTTTCAATAGTAATGCTCTTTATATCTTTTCCCAGATGACAGGTTAATCGGTAATGTTACTTTTACTTCCTTTTTTGTAGAGCACGATGTTGGCTTTCTCCTCCGTTATCATGCACCCGTTTTTTATCTTTTCGAAGTAAGGCAAGATGGTTTTGGTGAACTTTTCAATCTTCTCCGATTCATCCAGAATTTCAACTACAACGGGCAGTTTTTCTGAGATATCCCAGAACTTTGTTGAACTTATTGCGCTGCTTCCACCGTAACCAATAATACCTTTCAAAACCGTTGCTCCAGCAAGACCATATCGTTTGGCCGCAAAAACTATTACTTCGTAGAGTGGTGCATGCTTAAACTTATCGGTATTGCTAATAAAAATCCGTAACAACTTTGCTTCGCCCTTGATTTCCATAGCTAAAATATCTTAGTGGTTATGTTGCCCAGATAGGTTGCCATTAATCCTAAAAACACGCTTAGTCCGGTATACATTGCAACATAAAAGAAGTTCCCATCCTTGAGCATCGAAACGTTTTCGTAGGTAAATGACGAGAAGGTGGTGAACCCTCCGCAGAAACCAACCGTAAGGAATATGCGCAACTCGGTGCTCATGAAGCTGGTTCGTTCCGAAATACCAAAAAACAAGCCAATAAGAAAACAACCCAGAATGTTTACAACAAAAGTGCCGTATGGAAACCCTGACAATACTGCACTTTGAATGTATCGTGCTGTGATAAAGCGGGAAACGCCCCCGATAAAACTGCCTGTGCCAATGATTAGGATAAGCTTTAACATACAAAGTTTACTTCTACTTTTGCGTTGATCTATAAAGTTGTAAGTCGGAGTTATCTGCTTCCGTTAGGTAAATAAGGGATAATTCCACAGCCCAGCAAAAGTAAGGAAAAAATGCAATTAATTGTCCTGTCTGTATAAGTTTTGCTTGCAAACGATTGCATAAAGCGTTGTAGACGAATGTATATTGGCATAATGTGGTAACAAACAAATAATGCTGGCTTTTTAAATCATCATTCATAGGTAATGTTTTTATTAGTGGGGAGGTATGTGACCTTTGATCTGAATAGTGTTTTTTCGCTGGCTATTTTGATGTATTTGTCGAAGCGCAGCTAATTGCTGCTGTTTTATATAGACTTTATCCAAATAAAGGTCGAAATGGTCGAAGGAATTGCAAACCTCGTCATATCGCAGTAATTTTATCGGTGATTAATGACGTGAAAACAAATACCAACTAATTCATTATAAGCAATGGTAATACTTTCGGGAACAGAGACTGAGAAAAATCTCCTCAAGGCATTCGCTGGGGAATCACAGGCTAAGAATCGCTATACCTACTATGCGGAAATCGCAAGCGAAGAGGGCTTTGAGCAAATTGCTGACCTATTTATTGAAACTGCATTTCAAGAAGAGCAGCATGCAAAAGTATTCTTCTCTTTCCTCGAAGGAGGAATGGTTGAGATTACGGCTTCCTATCCAGCCGGCGAACTAAGCACCACCGAAGAAAATCTTAAGGCTGCAGCCAATGGCGAGCATGAGGAGTGGACTACTCTCTATCCGCATTTTGCCGAGGTGGCTGAGAAGGAAGGGTTTAAGAAGGTTGCAACCGCATTTAAACTTATTGCGAAGATTGAGGCCGAGCATGAGGCTCGTTATCGCAAGTTGCTCGAGCGTGTTGAGGTCGATAAGGTATTTGAGCGCGAAGAGGCTATCGACTGGGTTTGCACTATTTGTGGACACGTTCACCATGGAAAGAAGGCGTTGCAAAACTGTCCTGTTTGTAGCAATCCTCAGGCTTACTTCGAAGAAAAAGCCACCAATTTTTAGGCTACAGTATCGAGTAAAATAGTGAGGGCCTCCCGCGTGGAGGCCCTCTTTTTGTTCAACTCGAGCAGAATTTCTACTGAGTGGTATCGTGGACTTGAGGTTTTGCTTGAGTAACTTTTCTGACTTTAAAAGGATGATTCAATCCTTGCTTGAAAACCTCGTTCTAGTCCCACTTGTATTGCGCTAGTAGCGTTTCTACTCGTAACTATGCGCAAGGTAGTGCATGTAAAAGGCAAAGTCAAGTATATGCCTAACTTTTTTATGAAAATTGGTGTAATTTTTTCTTAGGTCAAAAGAGGTGGGTAAAAAACGAGGCCCTGTCGTCTTCAGGGCCCCTTCTGGTTCTACTCGAGCAGAATTTCTACTGAGTGATATTTTGGACTTGAGGTTTCATGACCGCAATTATCTAACCGACTAAAATTAAATTAACCCTTAGATAAAACCCCTTCCGTTTGTCCCGTGTTTTACTGTGCTACTAGTAGTATTTCTACTCTGCATGCAAGTTATAACTTTGGGGAAGTAAAGTCAAGATAATCTTGAACTTTTTTCTACATGTTCGTGTAATAGTTTCTAGACTTCACTTATTGAATTAGTTGTGTTTTTTTTCTGTAGCATTCTAACGCCTCTTCAACAAATGCGCCGAAAGTCCGCTTGTTGGTCACCCCTTAAAAAATGAGGCCCTCTGAATGAGGGCCTCTTGATCTATACCTGAGTAGAATTGCTACTGAGTGATTTCGTGGACGAGGGATGCTTTCTTAGAATTTATTCTTAAATCGTCGTTAACATTTTGTATTCACTAACCAAAACAAAGTAACTGCATTCCCTATTCTCTGTCCGTCTAGTTGTAACGTTTAGTAGTATTTCTACTCTGCATGCAAGATACAACATTAGGGAAGCGAAGTCAAGTATAATCCCAATTATTTTTCATCCGTTCGTGTAATTGTTTTTATTTTCTTAGAAATGAGAATGATGTGGTGGTGTTTAAATGCTATTTTTCGTTTATAAAGAGCAATATGAAATGGAATGTTACCTATTAGCAAAAAAAATGAGGCCCTCTGAATGAGGGCCTCTTGGTTTATACTCGAGCAGAATTTCTACTGAGTGATCTCGTGGACTTGGGTAGCGCAAAGAAAAATTAAAAGAAACGATTTTAGTTAATTTTGAATACTTGTGATTCCTAATCTATTATCATCTTTTTAAACCTTATGTTAATTCGCTAACCCTTTATACCGCCCTTGTTATTATTGAACTTAGTAGTGTTTCTACTCTGCATGCAAGATATACTATGGATAAGACGAAATCAAGTAAAATCGCAACTATTTTTCATTCGTTCGTGTAATATTTTGAATATTTCAAATAATGAGACAGTTATGTTTGCCTCTTTTGTATAGAGATATAAAAACCCCAATACATTTACCGTGCTAAAGGAAAACTTGTAATTTTGACCTCGCCTTTTATCTTCGATTTATCTATAGTAAAAGTATGAGATTCCATTCCGGCGTTCCCGAATTCCCCTTTCTGCTAAGGTATATAGCCTTTGGTGCACTTACTCGCGGCAAACAGTCGGCCTTCGATCACAAATATTTCTCGAAACGGCATTTTCCTGCTACTGGAGGTTCTGAGTTTGCCTATCAGCTGGATACTTCCATGGCAGCGATTCGCATTCGGCATAACGCCATAGATACCACCCTTGATCAGCTGCTCGAATCGTCTGATACACTCACTTTTCTAATGATCAGGGACGGCAAAATAGTTTATGAGCGCAATTATGGCCAGGCAGACACATCTACTCCGTTGCTCAACTTTTCTGTAACAAAAACGATGGTGGCCTCCTTGATTGCTTTGGCCATTCATGACGGACTTATAAACAGAATCAATGATCCCATTGGTGATTATTTGCAAGATATTCCCGATTTTGTGAAGCGGAGAACTATCCAAAGTTTGATGGATATGGAGACAGGCATTCGTTATACTACGCACCGTAAGCCTTCGAGTGATATGATCAAAATGTGGTTTCATCGCGATATTCGCTCGCTGCTTAAGAATTTGCAACCTTCGGAGGAGAACGATATGTTCCTCTACAACGATTTACATCTTCATCTTTTGATGTATTTGCTTGAGCAGCTGGTGGGCGATGTTTCTGATTACTTCTACCGAAAACTCTGGCAGCCGCTTTCCCCCGAATCAGATGCTTTTTGGGGGCTCGATAGTTCCTCCTCCGGTTTTCTGAAAGGCGATGGAGGATTTGTGGCTTCTGCTCGTGACTTAGCCCGTTTTGGATTGCTCTACCTAAACAACGGCGTATCCAATGGTAAGCAAATCCTCCCCTTTGAATGGTGCAATGCAATGGGCAAAAAGGGCAATAGCCGGATGGACAAGGAGTATTTCGACTTATACCGACAAAAGGGACATGCTTGGTATAATCAGTGTTTCGTTAACGAGCGCACATGGTACCGTAACTTCTGGTGGCAAATAGATCAGGGCAAGGAGCGTAACGATTTCTTTGCTATGGGAATATTGGGGCAGTTTGTTTATGTTTCTCCATCAACGAACACGGTTGTGGTTCGCCAAGGCAACTCCTGGGGCCTCGACGGCTGGTGGCCGGGAATACTTGAGAAGGTTGTGAATGGTTAAAAGGTGAAAGTTAAAGGGTGGTTACCATTTTTAGCATTTTTCTTGGCAACACTCTTCTTCTTGAGTTTCTATTTCAAGGGTTACGTGGTTGTAGCCATTGGCAATCAGTAACTCCTTAAGGTTTTTCTTTAGCGTGATATGTTCCTCTAGGTTGAGGGAGGTGGAAACTACAACATGGAGCGTTAGTATCTTGTAGTCTCCATCCATAGACCAAAGGTGAACGTCGTGAATATCCTGAACATGAAGATTGCTCATGATAAGTGCTTTTATTTCGGCAATGGCATCATTATCAGGAACGCCTTGGAGGAAAATCTTTAGGCCAGTGCGTAGGTTTTTGTACACGTTGGAGAGTACCCACAGGGTGATGGCAATGGAAAGTATTGGGTCCAGAACCGTCCATCCGGTAAACTTAATCAGGATGGCCCCAACCAATACCGCCGCCCAACCAAGTACATCCTCGAGTAGGTGAAGTCGGGCCGCCCTCTCATTGAGCGACTTTCCATAGGAGAGTTTGTATGCAGCCACTCCATTTACGAGCAGGCCAACAATCGCCAACCAGATCATTCCGGTTGCGTTGGTCTCTTCGGGCGCAAAGAGGCGGGGAATGGCAACCGAAATCACATATGCTGATCCTGCAAGCAGCAATACTGAGTTTATCATCGCGGCGAGGATGGAGAATCGTCCATAGCCATACGAAAACTTCCGATCTCTACCCCGCTGCGATAGTTTTTGGAAATACCAAGCCAGTCCAAGTGCAATGGTATCGCCCAAATCGTGCAGGGCATCGGAGATAATTGCAACACTATTGGTGTAAAACCCACCTACAATTTCTACAATTGTAAAGAAGAGGTTCAACCAGAATGCTACTTTTATGTTGCCGGTTGCGTGGTTATGATCGTGATGGTGCTTTTCCATATGAAAATACGGTTATGCTTGACAAACCGTTAATGCTGTAATTTGTTTTGTGGCGAGCCCCCTTTTCCTGTTAAAGACAGTGGGAGTGTAGTATTGCACCACACCCCATTTGTTGTAGCTAGTGAATTGATTGTTGAAAAAGAGTTCGTTTGCTCGTAAATGTCCGCTCATTTTCTACATCTTCAATTGTTTTAGCCAGAGGATCGCCCAAGAGTCTATGTCCGTTTTCTGTAATTAGGAAATCCTCCTCGTTGCGGAGGCCACCAAAGTTCCTGTATTCCTCAAGTTTGTCGTAGTTAAGGAATTCTGCGTGTCGCTTTTCCCCTTTCCACAGGTCGATTAGTGCAGGGATGAAGTAAATACCCGGCTCAATGGTAAGAACAAACCCTGGCTTTAGCGGGCGAGCAAGCCTTAGCGATTTTATTCCGAAAAGCGTACTCTTTGGCTTTCCTTCATAGCCAACGTAAACTTCGCCGAGATTTTCCATGTCGTGCACATCGAGCCCCATCATGTGGCCTAAGCCGCAGGGGAAGAACATCGCGTGTGCCCCTGCTTCTACAGCATTGTCGACGTTGCCGCGCATCAAACCAAGGTCTTTCATGCCTTGAGCAATGGTTTTGCATGCCAGCATATGGATGTCTCGAAAGGCTACACCCGGTTTCAGCGCATTTACTGCTGTCGTATGGGCGTCGAGGGCAACTTGGTAGATGTCCTTTTGGCGGGAGGTGAAGGATTTTCCAACGGGAAAAGTGCTACTCATATCTCCGGCATAGCCCATGACTGTTTCGGCTCCGGCGTCTAGCAGGAATAGGTCCCCATCCTTTATGATGTTGCTGTGGTTGTGGTTGTGTAAGGTTTGTCCGTTGATGGTGGCAATGATGGGAAAGGAAAGGTTTCCGTTGGACGCCAGGGCCACACTTGCTACCATCGCTGCAATATCACTCTCGCGCATGCCGGGCTGAGCAAAGCGCATGGCAGTGCGGTGCATCTCCACGGTTACGTTTGCTGCTTTTTCTATCTCCATCACCTCTTGATCTTCCTTGATGGCTCGCTGTTCCACAACGGCACGTATCATTTGCGTAGAGGTGTGTTTGGGTTGCTCGTCGGGATTAATGCCAAGCAACTTAAATAGTTTGATTTGATTTTCGGGACGATAAGGGGACAGGAAGTGTATGGTGCGATTCTTCAATTGGGCACTGCGAAGGTAGTCGGATAATGCAGATAGCGGTCTCACATCGGTAATTCCTGTGGCATGAGCTTTTTCGCGCAACGAAGGTTGGGTTCCCATCCATACGATAAGGTCGATGGTGAGCTCGTCGCCGAAGAGGATAGTGCGGTTTTCGTCGATATCAATAATAGCGGCGAGGCTTGGGGTATTAAGCCCAAAGTAGTAGAGGAAACTGCTGTCCTGTCTAAAGTGGTAGGTGTTGTCGGCATAGTTCATGGGGCTCTCCTCGTTGCCAAGAAAGAGCATGATGCCTGTTGGAATGCTTGGAATCAGGGAATTCCGCCTCCGTGTATAGGTTTGATTGCTAAACATAATTGTATTGGCTTTTATTGTCGGTATTTACCGGCAAGTGTTAGAGAATAGATGTCGTTTGAAGTTGAGGAGTGGGCCGCTAGCAGATCCAGCAGGCAAAAAGACACTTGTAGGAGTGATATACTTGTCGAAGGGGAGATGGAGTAGTTGCCATCGCTAAAGTTGTTTTGGTAAATCTATGAATTTATTTCGAAAATGGAATAGCCACCGGGAGTGATAATTATGCAAGTCTGTAATTATTACTACCTTTGGCCCTTCATAATCGTAACTATTTAATAGCAGTTGACGCGGTTTTTCGCCATTGAGACGCTTGGGAATTATGCGATTATCGATTTACGTTAAAAACAATCACATTGGAAAAGTTTGAGATTATTGCCAAAACCCTCTTCGGCTTCGAACAGCTGCTGGCCGATGAGCTTCGTGAAATCGGCGCCACCGATATTGAAATTCTAACTCGTGCCGTGAAGTATAGGGGCGATAATGCGATCCTCTACAAAAGCAACCTGTTGCTGAGAACTGCCATAAAGATACTGAAGCCAATTGCCAGCTTCAATGCGAAAAATGAGGATGAGTTTTATGATAAGGTAAAGAGAATTGATTGGTCTGAGTATATGACCACCGAGGATACTTTGGCCATTGATGGTATTACCTTTAGCGATGTCTTTACCCATTCGCAATACATCGCGCTGCTGACCAAGGATGCCATCGTGGATCAATTCCGCGACAAGACAGGTGTTCGACCAAATGTAGAACTCGAGAACCCCAACCTTCGTGTAAACGTACATATTGCCGATACTACAGTTTCCATATCACTCGATAGCAGTGGAAAGTCGCTGGGAAAGCGGGGATATAAGACCGAACAAAACGCAGCACCGCTAAGCGAGGTGATGGCTGCCGGTATCATCAAACTTTCGGCTTGGGACACCACTCGTCCATTCATCGATCCTATGTGTGGCTCGGGAACTATTCCAATTGAAGCAGCCCTAATTGCCCGTAATATCCCCGTTGGAAATTTCCGCCACTTCACCTTCGAGAACTGGAAGGATTTTGATTTATCCTTATGGGAAGCGATTAAACGCGAGGCCAACGCTGCGATTGTCCCATTCGATGGAAAGATTATGGGTTTCGATATTGATCCTAAATCTGTGCAAATATCGCGCGACAATGCCAAACGTGCCGGCGTGGATGATATTTTTACCGTGGAGCACATGGACTTCTTCGAGACCAGCCCCGGGTTCGACAATGCGCACTTGGTGATGAATCCACCCTACGGCGAACGCCTCGAGGAGAAAGAGGACATGATTGACCTTTACAAAGCCATTGGCGACCACTTTAAGCAGCACTACAACGGCTGCGATGCATGGGTTTTGAGTGGAAACCTCGAAGCTATCAAGTTTATTGGATTACGTCCATCGCGCAAAATATGGCTCTACAACGGCCCCATTGAGTGTAAGCTCCACAAGTTCGAAATGTACAGGGGCAGCAAAAAGGCCTCGAAGCAGGAGAGCCAGGAGTAGTCGCTATTCAGATATTATATGAGGGTATTTGCTGGTGAGCAGATACCCTTTTTTTGTTGCGGTTGTGTTGTTACGTCTTGCTTGTTATGTCGCTGAGCATGCTCGGTACCTCAAAACGATTTCAGTTTGTCCTGCTGAGCATGCTCGGTACCTCAAAACGATTTCACTTTGTCCTGCCGAGCATGCTCGGTACCTTGAAATGAATTCACTTTGCCTTGCCGAGCACGCTCGGTACCTCAAAACGATTTTCATTAACCTTACTGAGCAATGTTTCTATAGGATTGTGCAGCCCTGCACCTTACCTACTTCGTCCTTCCGACTATAAATACTATCTTTATCCTTCAATTCAGAATAGATGTCGAAGCTCGTTGTATATAAAGCCTCTGCCGGTTCGGGGAAGACTTTTCGCCTTGCCGCCGAATACCTTAAGCTGGTACTGGCCGACCCTATGGCCTACAAAAAGATTCTGGCTGTTACCTTTACCAATAAGGCAACCGGGGAGATGAAGGCGCGCATTTTGGGGGAACTTAATCGTCTATCCAAGGGCGAACCTTCCAATTTGGCCAGTGAGGTTGCCTTGGCGATGAATATTTCGCTCGGCGTTCTTTCCGAAAGGGCCAAGAAGGTGCTGAGTCTTATTCTGCACGACTATTCCCGCTTTTCGGTATCCACTATCGACAGTTTTGTGCAGCGCGTGGTGCAGAGTTTGCTATGGGAGATAGGGCAGGAGGGGAACTTCAATCTGGAACTCGATGAGATGCCTGTGCTGGAAAAGGCGGTGGACGATCTGCTCGATTCTGCTTCGGAAAATCCGGAGATGCTCCAGTGGCTTTACAGGATGGCGCAAGGAAGGGTAAGCGATGGTCAATCGTGGGATGTCCGCGAATCGCTGGTATCTCTTGGTCGGCAGCTTTTTACCGAGAGCTTTCGCACCATGGATCAGGCCGAGGTGGCGCAGTTTACCGATAGAGCACGCGTAGAGCAGCTACAAAAGGAACTCGACAAGCTTTGTTTCGATGTGGTAGGAACGCTCAACGTGTTGGGTAAGCAGGGAATGGATGCCATAACTGGCAACGGGCTCGTTTATGGCGATTTCTTTCAGGGCGAAAAGGGTCCCTTTGCCTTCTTTCGAAAGTTGGTGGCATTATCCATAAAGGATGAGCTGCTCCCAGCGGCAAACAGCTATGTCGCTAAGATGAGGGACGAACCGTCTGGCGAGGGTTGGTGCTCCGGCACAGCCAAGAAGGATTCGGGTAAGAAGAGCATGATTTGCAGTATAGTTCCTGCTACGCTTCACCCTGCCTTGGTTCATGCCATTCTCGTTATCGAGAGCCAGAATGCTGTTTGGTGCAGCGCTCGTTTGCTTCAGAAGCATCTCGATTCGCTGGCCCTGCTAGCCGATATCTGGAATAAGATTCGCCAACAGGCCAAGGACGACGGATTTCTACTGATTTCTGATACCACCATGCTTCTGCGCGAGTTTGTTAAGGATAGCGATACCCCTTTTGTGTATGAGAAAACGGGCATGCGCTACGCCAACTATATGATTGACGAATTTCAGGATACCTCCAGCGTGCAGTGGGGTAACTTTATGCCGCTGGTTTCGAACAGCCTTGCCGAGGATAACTTCAGCATGGTGGTGGGCGACGTAAAGCAGGCCATTTACCGCTGGCGTGGCGGCGACTGGCGTATTCTTGCTCAAGGGTTGGCCGAGGATCTATCCGTATTTGGCGTAGACGAGGAGCCGCTCAATAGCAACTATCGTAGCTTACCCGCGGTGGTAAACTTCAATAATCGTTTTTTCTCAAAGGTGGTAGAGTCGGCGGCGGCGCGCATCAAGCGCGAGAATATAGCCATGCCGTTTGATTTGGGTGAACGGTTATCTTCGGAACTAACGGGTGCCTATGCTCAGGTGGAACAAAAATCTGCTGTTAACGACAGTGCTACCGGCTATGTGCGCGTTGATTTCCTCCCGGTTACCGGCAGGAGCAACATGACCGAAGCGGTGGCCGAGGAGTTGCCAGCCTTGGTGGAGAGCCTTCAGGCGCGTGGCTACCTTCCTGGTGATATTGCCATTTTGGTTCGCCGAAATACCGATGGACAAGCCGCTGCCGATATGTTGCTCTCGCACAAGCGACGGAATCCCCACAGCCCCTACAGCTTCGATGTGGTGAGTCAGGATGCCTTACGGCTCTCCTCCTCCCCGGTGGTGCGCTTTGGCGTGGCCGCACTTGGGTTGGTGGTGAATCCTACCGATGGTGTGTCGCGCGGTGTTATGCTTCGTGAGTTGGCAATTCTGAGAAAGGATAGCGAATCCATTGTTTGGCATACCTGTTTTACCGAAAAGATTTACGAGGATATAACCGATTGGCTGGCCACCCTCAGAACCCTTCCCGTTCAGGAAGCGCTGGAGGAGATCATCAACCACTTTGAACTGAATCTGCTCAAGGGGGAGTTGGCCTTCCTCACCGAACTGCACGAGCAGGCCACCAACTTCTCGCGCAAGGGAAATCCAGACATTAGCCGTTTCCTGCAGTGGTGGGAGAAGAAGGGTGTAAATCTAGGCCTCTCCGTTCCCGAAAAGCAGTCGGCAATTACCATAATTACAATTCACCGTTCCAAGGGGCTTCAGTTTCCGGTAGTAATTATTCCTTTCTTCTCATGGTCCATTGAGCATAAGAGCGGCAGCTACCTATGGGTTAGCCACGATAAACCTCCGTTTAACCTTCTTCCTAAGTATCCCATTAAAACTTCGAAGTTGGCCGAAAGCAGCCTCTTTGCCGATCAGGTGGCCGAGGAGAAGTTGCGCGCCATGGTAGATACCCTCAATATGGTATACGTGGCCTTTACGCGACCCGAACGCGAGCTCTACATCTTTGCTCCGGCTAGGGATAAGGAGAAGGTTAATGGCGATCAGAAGGTCGAGAATGCTTCCCATCTGTTGGATGAGGTGTTGTTTGCCCCCAATAGCGATGTGATGGTGGAAGCAGCAAGGGTAATGACCACCGGCGAGGAGATCTCTAGTTTTGAGGCGGGTGTGCTCGAGGTGCCTAAGTTTACTCGAAAGGGTGATACCGTGACGCGTCAACCAATGGAGAGTTACCCCTCGGGTAAGGTGCCGCGGGGTATTCGCCTAAATCTGGAGGCAACCGATTTCTTTCTTCCCGAGCCCTCGAAAAAGGTGGTGGTAGTGGGACACGGTAAGTTGATGCACGAGTTGTTGGCCAATATTACCCACCGCGAAAAGCTCCCTGAGGCCATCGATGCTTTTGTTCGAGAGGGACGCGTACCATTAAACGATGCTGCAATGTTGAGCGAAAGCCTTACAGCGAAGCTATCTGTTGAACCATTTGCCGGCTGGTTCTCGGGCGAGTTTACCATAAAGGCCGAGGCTACCATTCTAACGCCCGACGGTCGCACCTACCGACCCGATAGGGTAATGGTGAAGGATGGCGCCGCCGTGGTTGTCGACTTTAAGTTTGGGCACGAGGATGCCTCGCATGCCAAGCAGGTGAGGAGTTATGCTGCCTTGCTAACCCAGATGGGATACTCACCCGTTTCGGGCTACGTGTGGTATGTGGAGCGGGATGAACTGCAGCAGGTGGTTGGATAATGTGTCAATGTGCCCTTGGACATTAACGATTGTGAGTGAGATAGTTTTGTCGATGTTGAAAAGGCTCTAGCCGATTAGGCAGAAGGCGATAGCAGAAAACATATAGGAATTGCATCCAGCTTAACCAAGTAAAACGTTGTATTGAGTTTGATTAATCAGTGTAACTCTGAGGCACCTTTGGCAGATATATTTGTATCTCTCTTTTCGTCGTTTATGTAAATGCTTGCATTTTTTCTTTATTAAGAATTTGTACAAATCTGTGTAATCTGTAGTGAATCCTATTCGTATCCATCCTTTAACGTGATCCTTTTAACCTCTTCGATTTGCCAAGCCGCAGAATAGCACTATCTTTGCCCTCTAATAAAAATGACAACAGTGACTTTCGACGAACTAAATTTATCCACGCCGCTGCTCAACGCCCTTAACGATGCAGGCTATGAGAATCCTACGCCTATCCAAGTTAAGGTTTTTCCCGTTATCATGTCGGGCCGAGATGTGGTTGGAATTGCACAAACCGGAACAGGAAAAACGCTTTCATATCTTCTTCCATTGCTGCGCATGCTTCCTTTTTCGGAACAGCGTCATCCCCGGGTACTGATAGTTGTTCCTACCCGTGAACTTGTAATACAGGTTGTTAAGGAGTTAGATATGCTCACCAAGTATATGACCATACGCAAGTTGGGCGTGTATGGCGGAACCAATATAGTTACCCAAAAGCAGAAGGTTTACAACGGTGTGGATGTGCTAGTAGCTACTCCCGGTCGTTTGGTCGATCTTTCGTTGAGTGGAATTCTTCGCTTGCAATCGATTCAGAAGTTGGTTATCGACGAAGTGGACGAAATGCTTAACCTAGGGTTTCGTACGCAGCTCATCAACCTGATCGATGCATTGCCTCCCCGTCGCCAGAATCTTATGTTCTCGGCAACCCTTTCGGAGGACGTAAGCAATCTTATTAATACTTTTTTCTCCGAACCGGAGAGGATTGAGGTGGCTCCGCACGGAACACCCCTCGAGCAAATTATTCAGCGGGCTTACCATGTGCCCAACTTCTATACCAAAATTAACTTTCTGGAATACCTGCTCAACCGCGATGAGGAGATGACAAAGGCGCTCGTCTTTGTTGAATCCAAGAAGATGGCCGATAAGGTTTACGATCATCTCGTAAAGAGTTACCCCGATATTATTGGCGTTATCCACTCCAACCGTTCGCAGAACCAGCGTTTCAGCGCTGTTCGCCACTTGGAGGAGGGAAGTATTCGTGTACTAATTGCCACCGATATTGTAGCTCGTGGATTGGATATTAGTGGGGTTACCCACGTAATAAACTTTGATACACCCGATGTTCCAGGCGATTACATTCACCGTATTGGACGAACTGGTAGGGCCGATAAGGTGGGTATTGCCATCACCCTTATAAACGAAGTGGAGCAGCCTTACCAAGCGGCCATTGAAAAGATGATGAAGAAGAAAATCCCACTTCTTCCGCTACCCGAAGATCTTACCATCTCTCAGGTTTACACCGAGGAGGAGCGACCTAAGCTGTTCGATAAGAACTACGTTAAGAATCCTAAGCGCAGCGCATTGAGTTCTGCCTTCCACGAGAAGAAGGATAAGAACAAGAAGATCAATCTTGGGGGTCCCGGTAGGCGTAACCCTAAGTTTGGGAAAAAGAATACCAACCCAGAGTTGGATGCACCTAAGTATAATCGGAAGATAAAGTTCTAAGGATATTCCCACAGGAAATTTGTAATAGAAACGGACGCGATTATTTGCGTCCGTTTCTATTATGTTATGAATGGCATATTACGTCACGGTTTATCAGCGCAACCTACCGTTATCTACCGACGGATCGAACGAGCAATGGGCCAAATAAGAACGAAAGAAGAATTAAACTGTAGTGCTAAAGTAACTAAAAGAGGGAGGTGCCGAAAGGTGTCTCTTCTTTACTTGTAATATGTTCTTTTACTTATAATTATAGTGTATAACCTTAAATCCGCAGGTCGATTGCTAGGTTTTAAATCTTAGCGTATTTAGGTTTGCTTGGTGGATATTTTGCCATTTTTTTGGTTCGACATAGCCCTTCTTTGCGTCACTTCTTCCGTTTTTCGCTCCCCCTATGGTTTGCAACTTCCTTTTTTGGAAGCCTGCAACAATAAAAACCGTAACGAACCGTAAGTGTCAGGTATTCAATTACTAGCTATTGAGGCGCGGGCATACCTTTCCCATTGGGCACAGCAGCGTGGCCGCTTCACTCCAGCAGCAGGTGGTATTTCTTGGCCGAAAAGAGCTTTAGGATGCGCTGTCGTCCCCGCATTATCCACTTGG
>NZ_FMYP01000015.1 GCF_900096565.1 Williamwhitmania taraxaci | reverse complement strand
AAGTCGCAAAATTGGAATAGTGGAGTAATTCAGGTTAGTGCAGCATTTTAATGCTAACAAAATATTATCAACAACATTTTTTTAGATTACAGCCTGAGTGCGTTATGATCTTGCTCAGAAACAAGACAGGCGATGTTCGGAAAATGAACAGTTGTCTTGTTATAGTTCACATTTAAGAATTTTAGTTGTTTCGATAGTATTATGTGTGCCTGTTTCTGGCGTTTTTCTGTTTTTCAACAGTATGTTCTTTAGCTATTTTTGGGGAATGGAAAAAGATTGTTAACCGTGAGCGGTTGAACGGAAGGCTTGAACTTAGCACAAGTGGTGGCTATGATAAAAAAAGAGGGTAACTATAGTTACCCTCTCTCTTGATTTAGTTGTATGCTTTGTTTTTACATATTTTTAATGATAACGGCGGTTCCCATTCCACCGCCAATGCAGAGAGATGCCATACCGATTTTCTTGCCACTGCGCTTCATCTCGTGAATAAGGCTTACGGTAATCCGATTGCCCGATGCTCCAATTGGATGTCCGAGGGCAATGGCACCGCCATTAAGATTGCAGTGATCCTTAAACCATTCCGGAGTAACCTTATGGTTTTCGATAAGTTCGTGCATAACGCCTAGCGATTGTGCTGCAAAGGCTTCGTTTAACTCTAGAACTTCAATGTCCTTTAGTTGCATGTTTGCTTTCTTGAGAGCATTGCCAATTGCAGGAACGGGTCCCATGCCCATAATAGCGGGATCAACACCGCCCTGGCCGGTGGCTACGATTTCTGCAATCGGGGTAAGGCCAAATTCCTTAACAGCTTGCTCGGAAGCAAGAAGGAGGAATGATGCTCCGTCGTTGATGCCGGATGCATTACCTGCAGTAACGGTACCATCTTTTTTGAAGGCTGGACGTAAACCTGCTAGTTTTTCAATGCTGGTGCCGCGGTTCACAAACTCGTCGGTGTCGAATATGATCGTCTCCTTTTTGGATGGGATTTCAATTGGAACAATTTCGTTCTTGAACCTTCTTCCATCGATGGCAGCAATGGCCTTAACCTGTGAGCCGTATGAGAACTCATCTTGAGCTTCACGGGTAATGCCAAACTTGGTTGCAATGTTCTCGGCGGTGATGCCCATGTGGTAACCCTGAAAGGCGTCAGTGAGCCCGTCGGAAACCATATGGTCAACTGCGTTGAAATCCATCATCTTTTGTCCGTTGCGGAGCGTGCCCGGAAGCACAAAGCCTGCGGTAGACATTGATTCAGTACCACCGGCCATAATTAGGTTGGCCTCTCCTGCCTTGATGCTGGCGTAAGCGTTTATGATTGATTTCATTCCGCTGCCACAAATCATGTTGATGCCGTAAGCGGGAACCTCTTGGGGAATACCAGCCTTGATGGCCGCTTGGCGAGCAATGCCTTGTTTTTGTCCTGCCATCAGGATGTTTCCTACTATTACCTCATCAATTTTTGCAGGGTTGATTTTAGTCTCGGCAATGATATTCTTCATAACAGCAGCACCCATGTCGGCGGCTGAAACGGTAGATAGTGTGCCTAGGAACTTTCCAATAGCGGTGCGTTTGGCCGCAATAACGTATACTTTACTCATGGCGCTACTATTTTTGCATTGGTTTTAAGTCGGTGGGAATAATGAGCTTTGCTCCAGTGGCGGTTTGAACCTGCTCCACGGTAAACTCGGGGTTTATTTCTTTGAGAACAATTCCCTCAGTGGTAATTTCCATTACGCCCATCTCGGTAATGATGAGGTTTACCTGTCCGGCAGCAGTAAGGGGCAGCGTACATTGGGATAAGATTTTGTGTTCACCCTTTGCGGTGTGCTCCATGGTGAGGATTACCCTGCGGGCCCCCATCACTAGGTCCATGGCACCACCCATGCCAGGGGTTTTCTTTCCCGGGATCATCCAGTTGGCCAAGTTCCCCTTTTCATCGGCCTGAAGGGCTCCAAGAAAGGTGACGTTCACGTGTCCACCGCGGATAATGGCGAATGAGGTGGCGCTATCGAAACTCGAAGCTCCCGGAAGTGCGGTGATAAATGATCCACCAGCATTTACAAAATGCTTGTTTTCTTTGCCAACTTCAGGGGTTGGACCCATTCCAAGCAAACCGTTTTCCGATTGGATAATCACTTTTACCCCTTTGTTTACGTATTCGGGAATCGCCGTAGGTAAGCCAATACCAAGGTTTACAACGTCTCCATCCTTAAGTTCGAGGGCAGCTCTTCGAGCAATTGTCTCTCTAATTTCGTTTTTATCCATAACTTTTAAACTACGGTTTACTTATGTTGATTGGTCTTTCTTGTGTCAGTAATAAATCGATGATAACTCTGGGTTCGTAGGGTTTTGACGATAAATGCTTACCCGATTCTATACCTTCTTTTTTTGAGCCATTGATAACGGAACTTCCATAACACAGCCAAGGTTTTGCAAACCTTAGGGTGGTTTACTTCCATTCGATGCACAAAACACAAAGTTAAGCTTTAACTTTAATAGAACAACTCAGCCAATATGAAAATATGAAACCATTTTTAGAAGATACTCTTTCATGTTTCATGTTTTTTGGAGTGTGGGAAAAAAAATGGTAAGTTTACTACTTAATAAATGAAGCCGTTTATGGAATACCAAATCTTGCATCCCTCGGTTACAGATGGGGTTATGGTGTTGACTATTAGTCGACCACAGGCACTAAATGCTCTTAATTCTCTGTTCTTTACGGAGATGGATCATCTGCTTTCGCATTTACCTCAAGAGGTGAAGATTATGGTGATAACTGGTGAGGGCAAGGCATTTGTTGCCGGTGCCGATATTTCGGAAATGGTAGATAAGAGCCAAGCCGAAGGGGAAGCCTTTTCACTAGCTGGTCAGGCTGTATTTCGCAAGATTGAACAGCTATCCATTCCTGTGATTGCTGCAGTAAATGGCTATGCGCTTGGTGGTGGATGCGAATTGGCTATGGCCTGTGATTTTCGAATAGCCAGTACCCTAGCCACCTTTGGACAACCCGAAGTGAATCTTGGGATTATTCCCGGCTATGCTGGAACTCAGCGGATGTCGCGCCTCATTGGAAAGGGCAACGCCCTTTACTTAATGATGACTGCCACTATGATTTCTGCAGACGAAGCCCTGCGTATGGGATTAGTACAAAAAGTGGTGGCTCCTGAACTACTCATGGAAGAAACCCTAAAGATTGCGAAAACCATTCTATCCAAAGGCCCAACTGCCACTAAACTGGTGAAGGAGGTTGTAAACCTCGGGTTGGCAATGGATTTTGATGCGGCCTCGAAGCAGGAGGCCCAAAGGTTTGGTTCACTCTTCAAAAATGAGGGGGAGGTAGGAATGCGCGCATTCCTCGAGAAGCGCAAGCCAACTTGGTAGTATAACTTCAAACGCCCAATAACCTATGAATTACGACGACCAACTTAAACACGTTACCGTGCTGGGTGCAGCCGGTAAAATGGGTAGCGGAATTTTGCTGCTTACCGCAATGGAAATGGCTAATCAGAGCCTAAAGCCGGAAAACAAAAACCGCTCCTACGAACTCTTTGCTATGGATGTTTCGCAGGAAGGGTTGGATGGCCTTATGGAATACCTTCGGGTACAAGTGCAAAAAACGGCAGAGAAGAAGGTAGAAGCGCTCAAGGCAGCCTACGCCGGAAAGAATGGTTTAACGGAGGATGCTGATTTTATTAATCAATATGTTACCGATGTATTGGCCATTATTAAACCCTCTACCAATCTTGAAGTTGCCTACAATTCAACTTTGATATTTGAGGTTATTAAGGAAGATCCGGCTCTGAAGGTGAAGATATTTAAACAGATTGATGAGAATAGCTCCAACAAGCCTTGGTTCTTTACCAACACCTCTTCTATTCCAATTAATAAGTTGGATATAGATGCTAATCTTGGTGGACGTATTCTTGGCGTGCACTTTTACAATCCGCCAGCAATTCAAAAGTTAGTAGAGGTTATTCGCTCCAAGCAAACTCCTCAAGAGATAGTTGATTTTTCTTCGATATTCATCAAGAACCTGAAGAAGATTGGCGTATCGTCCAATGACTTTGCCGGATTTATTGGTAACGGTCACTTCATGCGCGATGCCATTCACGGCATTTCGGAAGCGTTCTTACTTGGACAGGAGATGCCTTTGGTTGAGGCCATCTACACCATCAACCGTATTGGTCAGGATTTCCTTATTCGTCCAATGGGTATCTTCCAGCTTATCGACTATGTGGGTATCGACGTGTGTTCCTACATTCTCAGCGTAATGCAGCCTTACTTCCCTCAAGAAGACCTTCGGAGCCCTTACTTCGACATGCTTATTGCACAAGGCATTCGCGGTGGACAGCAATCGTCCGGTGCGCAAAAGGATGGTATCTTTAAGTATGAGAAGGGCAAGATGGTAGGCATTTGGGATACTAACCTAAAGGAGTATGTTGCCATTGAGTCGTTTCAAACCAGATGCGACGAGCGTCTTGGAGACCTACCTACGACTCACCAACCTTGGAAAGTTGTGAACTTTAGTCCTGAAAAGGAGGCTCTACTTGTTGCTTACTTCAACGAACTTAGGACAATTGATACCACTGGTGCTCAGCTTGCTAAATACTACTTACAACGCTGTGTTGAGATTGGCAAGGAACTCGTTGCAAATGGTGTTGCCAACAACGAACAGGACGTGAACACCGTTATGCTTACCGGATTCTATCACGCTTACGGGCCTATCAATAGCTACTTGTAGCTGAAAGTTAAATACTAAAAACCCCAACCGTGGTAGCATGGTTGGAGTTTTTGCATTACTATACCTGATCGGGTATAGTAATGCCTAATTTTTACTAAAACATACCCGATCGGGTGTGGTAATGGCTTTTTTCTTATATTTGTACCCGAAAGGGTGTAGTGTATGTGTATAAATGAATTTGTAAAAGAGAAACGACGCCAAGCTGGACTGACACAGCAAGAGTTGGCCGAGAAAGCCGGGGTTGGCCTTCGATTTGTGCGTGAACTGGAGCAAGGTAAAGTAACGTTGCGGTTGGATAAGGTAAATCAGGTTTTGCAACTTTTTGGATTTCAGGTTGGGGCATTACCTTCTCCCCGAAACATTTAAATGAATGAGAAAGGCTGAGGTAAGAATAGGGCATACGACCGCAGGGTGGCTTACTCAAAATGAGGATGGATATCATTTTGCGTATGATGCAGATTATATGAAATCACCGAATGCTGAAGCGATAAGCCTTACCTTACCGTTGAAAAATACACCGTTTGTAAGTAATGTGTTATTTCCATTCTTCGATGGTTTGATTCCTGAAGGGTGGTTGCTCGATATAGCAGAGAAAAGCTGGAAGTTGAATTCTCGAGATCGTATGGGCTTGTTGATGACCTGTTGTCATGATTGCATTGGAGCTGTAAGCGTTTTTCCAGTAAACGGGGAGGATGAGCAATGAGCAAATGTCTGTATTGTTATCAACCATTGATAGGTGCTGAAGTCGATTACCATTCGACCTGTAGCAAGAAGATTTTCAATCAACCAGCACCACCTCATCTTCCATACAGCGAAGCTCAGATGGAATCGCTCGCTGCTCAAGTTATTCGGAACCAAATGACGGTTACCGGAGTGCAACCAAAGTTGTCGTTAACGATTGCTTCCGGTGAAAGCAGGGTTGATCCTAAGCGATTTACTATTGTTGGTTTATGGGGTGACTATATTTTGAAGCCTCCAAGTCTGCATTATCCACAGCTGCCGGAGGTGGAGGATTTAACTATGCATTTGGCCTCAATTGCCAAGATTAAGGTCGTGCCACACTGCTTAATACGTCTTCAAACTGGTAGTTTGGCTTATATTACTAAACGGATTGATCGGAGGAAGAGGACAAAGCTGCACATGGAGGATATGTGTCAGCTAACCGAACGCTTAACAGAGGATAAATATCATGGCTCATACGAACAGATAGCCAAAGCAATATTGAAGTATTCCGCAAATCCAGGTTTAGATGTTGTCAACTTTTTTGAACAGGTTTTATTCTCGTTTCTTACCGGCAATGCCGATATGCACTTGAAGAATTTCTCGCTAATCAATCAGCCTAACATGGGTTATATGCTAGCACCCGCTTACGACATGGTGGCTACTGTTTTGGTTAACCCGGCAGATGACGAGGAGATGGCTTTGACATTGAATGGCAAAAAGAAGAAGATCAAGCGCAGCGATTTTACTGTAGCATTTAATTCCCTTAAGTTAGATCCAAAGCAGCAGGCGAACATTTTTTTGAAGATGGAGAAAGCCAAGACGCAGTGGATGAACTTTATTGATATCAGCTTTATTAGCAATGATTTTAAGTTGGCTTATAAGTCGCTGATTAACGATAGGTTCTCAAAACTAAGCCAAAATAAGTAATGCTAAAAAGCAGCTGTGCGTTGCTAATTTTTTTGACCTTGTGTAAAGTTTTCACCCAACACATTAATGCAGGCTGGTAGTGCCTCGGCATAGATTGGTGCGTGACCAAGAACTTCACCATCTAAATCTAATGGAAGGGTATCTCTTTCGGCTGTAATGGTGACCTGCTTAGCGGTATGGTAGTGAACCTTACGGTGAATAATTGGCTTTGCTGCTCGGAGTGCCGTCATGAGTTTAACGAAGAGTAGAGGCGAAACATCCTCAATAACTACCACCTCCATGGTACCATTGGTTAAATCGGCCAAAGGGGCAATACCTATTCCGCTTCCAAAGTATCGACCGTTTGCCAGGCAAACACATTTAATTTCGCCTTTGAAATTAAAGGTATCCGCAGTGATTTCAATTAAGTGTGGTTTTTGGAAAAGCCCCTTCAGTGCCGAAAATGAAAAGGCAAGGTTAGACCCAAGCCATCCTGATAGCTTATCGGCCGAAAGAATGGTGGAGGGGCCAACGCCAACATCGGCAATGTTGTTGCAGTAGTGGCTTGTTGTGTGGCCGTGGTTGTCGGTATAGGTAATGTTTATTAGATCGATGGTTTTATGCTGCCCGCTCTCAATCACTTTCCTCAAATTACTAACCGAGGTTGTTGCTCCAATGTTACGGGCAAAGTCGTTACCTGTTCCCTTGGGTAGTACTCCAACCACAACATTTTTACGAACGTTTTCCGGGTGCAACATCACTCCGTTGATAACCTCGTTTACGGTGCCATCGCCTCCCACGGCAATAATGTAGCGAAAGCCCTGCTCAACAGCGGTATTTGCCAGATGCTCGGCACTTCTGTAACCGTGGGTTAGAAGAAACTTAACCTTGTAGCTGTCTGAAAAGCATTTTGCAACCCTATTTTGGAAGGGCCCCAACTTACGTTTTTGCGAGTTTACAATAAAGCAGATGCTTTCCATAGAACCGTTTAGTGATACAAATGTAGCAGAATCCTTTTGATTTGAAATTGGCGGTTAAGAATGAACCTATAGCGAATTCAATGGAGGTGTTTAGAAAAAACGCCCAACCATTCGGTCGGGCGTTTCTATGACTTAGTTTGAAGTTACTATTTCATTCTTCTTACGAACTCTTGAGCTAAAAATGAAGCAACATCGTTGGCGTAGCTGTTCATGCCAAAGCCGGCATCGTAGCCTAATTCCTTGGCCAACTCGTGCGAAAGGCGAGGCCCACCGCAGATAAGAATTACCTTGTGGCGTAACCCTTCTGCTTCAAGCATCTCAACCAGTTCGATGAGGTTCTTGATGTGAACGTCCTTTTGGGTAACTGTTTGCGATACCAACAGCACATCGGCCTTTAGCTCAAGAGCCTTAGCAATAAACTCGTCGTTGGGAACCTGGCTGCCAAGGTTGTAGGCCTCAAGCATGTCGTAGCGTTCCAAGCCGTAATGGCCGGCGTAGCCCTTCATGTTCATGATGGCATCAATACCTACGGTGTGGGCATCGGTTCCTGTGCTGGCTCCAACCACCACAATCTTGCGACCAACGTGCTCCTTAATGTAGTCGTCGGTTTCGTGCATATCCCAGGTAGTGGATTCCACCTTTGTTACCTTGATGGTGGTAAAGTCCACAGTGTGGGTGCAGGTGCCGTAGCAGGTAAAGAATGTAAACCCTTCAGTAAGTTCTTTGTAGAATACCACCTGTGGGTTTTCTAATCCCATATTCCTCATCAGCTGCTTGGCCGCCTCAATCGCTTCGTCGTTGCAGGGAACGGGAAGGGTAAAACTCAGTTGAGTTTTACCGTCGTTCATAGTGTCGCCGTATGGTTTTATCTTTTTAAGGTCGAGCGTTTTATCAAAATCGCTTGCCTCCATTGAGTATAATCCTCCGCTCATATCCGAATTTTTACTTTCTGTTCTTCATTAAATCAACAAACGGGTTCATGTAGTTGGCACCCTTTTCGGCTACACCAGCTAACCCTTTTCCTCCATTCTTGGGACGCTTCACGTTGGCAAACTTTCCCTTTTCGAGGGCAGTGAAGAGGCCTTCCTTTTGGAGATCCTCCAGCAGAACGATGGCGTTATCGACCACCTGTGCTGCGCGCGTGCGGATAATTCCTCCCTCCTTATACTCTACCTCGTCGCCAATGTTCTTCATGGTGCTGAACACGTACTTGGCATTCTCGATGGAGAGGTAGCGGTCCGACATGAAAGGTGTGTGTATTGCCTCGGTCATCATCCCTAGCAGCTGTAGGCCTTGTCCTGTCCATATGGAAACCTGGTTGAAGAGGGCGTCCTGGATATGTCCACGGAAGATGTTACCCGTCATGAACTTTGTAGGTGGCATATACTTAAGCGGCGCTTTTGGGAAAATTTCGCGGGTCATTTGTGCTTGTGCCAATTCGTAGAGGAATCCGTTCTCCAACTCGGGGTCCATTTCGAAGGCGTGACCAAGTCCCATTTGCTCCTCGGGCAATCCGGCGCATAGGGCCAGCTGCTCGTTGATAAGGTCGGAGGCCAGTACGGTGTGTGCTTCGTCGAAGGCATCGGCGGTGGTGAGGTAGTTATCCTCGCCGGTGTTTATAATTACTCCAGCAAAACCGTTGATGATACGTGAAAAGTATTGATCCACCATCGTGCGCTGCATGTTGATGTCGCGGAAGAGGATGCCGTAAAGGGCGTCGTTCAGCATCACATCGAGTCCTTCGAGTGCGCCCATGGCAGCAATCTCGGGCATGCATAGTCCTGAACAGTAGTTGCACAAACGGATGTAGCGGCTTACCTCTTCGCCAACCTCATCGAGTGCAGCACGCATAATGCGGAAGTTCTCTTGGGTGGCATAGGTTCCGCCAAATCCTTCGGTGGTAGCACCATAGGGCACGTAGTCGAGTAGACTTTGGCCTGTGGTACGAATTACGGCTACAATGTCGGCACCCTGACGGGCAGCGGCCTTTGCTTGAATTACATCCTCGTAAATGTTTCCGGTAGCTACAATCACGTAGAGGTAAGGTTTTTTGCCTTCGCCAATAGTGTTGAGGTAGTGATCGCGACGAGCCTTGCGGGTGTTGATACGCGCGATGCTGGCGTCGATAAGTGGCTTAAGCGTTTGCTCAATTTTCTCCTTTGGATGAATTGGGAGCTTGGAGATGTCGAGTTTTCCTGCGGAAACTTGCTCGGCAATTTGCTGTGGGGTGAGTTTGGTTTCGATAATGGCGTTGCCGAGGAGGAACATTACCCCTTGACTAAGTACGCCTTTCTCCTTAATCTCATCCACCAGAATGTTGGGAAGTGGAACGCCGTTTTCGTCGATTCCATCGATACCCATCAGGCGGCAAAGCGTACGCTCTACAGCCACGGTGGTGTAGCTCTCAACAAACTGTTGAACGTCGTCGGCAATTTTCTTCGATACGTCTTTGGCGTATGCTACTTTTTTAAAATCAAGACCTAGCTTGCTCTGTTGCATAGTGGTTTTCTGTATTTATTATTCTTTTGTTGTCTCTTTATTCCTGACGATTTCCGCCTGGGCCTTCTCAATAATCTCGGCATCAACGCCAAGGATCTCGGCTATCTTGAGGGCTTCCTGCGGAACGGTGCTGCCGTCGTCTTCCACCAGCGAGTAATCGATAAACTCTCCAATATTCTCCTTGGTGATTGTTCCGCTGGCATGGTTCTCCATGAAACCCTTTACGCGCAACTTGTGGCACGAGGTGCCAAGATTGCTGTAATGGGTGGTGATGAGGCTTCTTACGTGGTGTTCGGTTAAAATGTTCGTAACCGCCGTGACTATGGCCCTTCCCTCGTAAGGGTTGGTGGTTCGGGCCAGCTCATCGATAAGAACCAGAATGTTATGGTTGGATTTTGCGCTCTTTATAATGTGGTTAATCTTAAGCATTTCGGCAGCGAATGACGATAGTCCAGAGAGCTCTGATTGCTCATCGTCGAGGCTGAAGAGGATTGCTTTTACAGGGCAAATTATTGCTTCGGCTGCAGGTATAAAGAAGCCAAACTGAAAGAGGTACTGCGAAAGGGCTACGGTTTTGAGCACTACGGTTTTTCCTGCCATGTTGGCTCCGGTTATCAGGCATGGATTGCTCTCCAGTTCAATGTCGATGGGTTGGTAGCGCTTGCCCTGCTCTTGGTGCATATCCTTTAGCTGCGGGTAGAATATCCCGCGGAAGGTGGTTTTTTCTTTTGAAATGGTGGGTTTGCAAAGCCCCATTGCCTTGGCTTGCTTGGCTTTGGCAATGATGATGTCGAGGGTGGCAATGGTATCTAGTGCGTGCTTTAGGGCTTCGTGGTGCTCCCGAAGTTTAGCGGAAATGGCTTGGCGGACCTCGTCCTCCACCTGCGTAACTTGGTAGCGGGTTTGCTCCAATTCCTTTTCTAAGGAGGGAAGGTTAATGCTATTCTCTTGGCGCTGCTGCTCCACCTCGCTCTTTTTTTGTTTTATCTGTTTGCGAAGTGCCCCAAGGGCAGATGAGTAGGTGTCGTATATGTAGAAGGAGGGGATTCGGGTCTTTTCGGGGTCGAGCAACTCAATAACCTTGGTGAGATCGGGGAGGTTTACAATATTGATTTCGGCCTCGGTAAGGAATTTTTTGATATCGTTGGCGAGTAGTGCCATGCTTTTCACCTCGAAGAGCTCAATGTCGTCGAGAATGTTTGTTCCCGCTAGGTTTTTTATGCTGCCGTGGATATCGCGTATCTGCATCAACTTGATGGTGATTTTGTCGATAGCGTTGACTTGGATCGGATTGTCCAGTGCAGTTAACATCTGCTGCACGTGGTTTAACTCTGTTTCGAGGGCATTGGTCTGGGTGATAAATTCGGTAGAGAGCAGTACACGCTTGGCTAAACTCGATTGAATCTCGAGCTTATCCACCATGTAGCGCAATCCGCTTACCTCACCTATGGCCGTTTTCAATAACATCTTAAAGTTTCTTTACGTCGTAAACTGGTATGTTTAAACTCTCCTGCATCGCATTTTGCAGTTCTACAGAGTTGAGGTTATACCCTTCGGGCGAAACCGGGTTGATGCATACCGCAACAAGTTTAGTCTTTTGTGCCACCATCACTCGGCCACCTTTCTTAACATAGGCATAGTAGGCTTCGGAGGTGGTGAATATCTTGGTGAAATCTTTAACTACCAATATTGTTTCAGCAATGCGCTTCTGAATTCGTAAAAAGTTAAACAGTTTTTCGCTAGTAGCTCCCGATACAAAGATACGATTTCCACCGCTAAGGAGCTTATCCTTTACATTTTCAATCGTTAGAACCGACTGGATGTTGAGGTCGTGCAAGTTATCATCCTCGTCGATGGTGAATACTCCCTTCTCAATTGTGTCCAACTTCTCCTTAAGTGCTCCGTTTACTTCGGGCAGTTCAATTAGGTCGTAGATGAATTTGGTTTTGCGTACAAGTTCCGGTATGTTGGCCGAAAGGGCTGCTCCCGTTGCTAAAACAGTCGCTTCGGTAACGGCGGGTGAACCGAGGCTCAACCGCGAGAGCGCACCATCCACAATGGTTAGGTCTACTCCGAAGTGTTCCATTTGCTTGATGAGTAGCTTAAGTCCATTGGTGTGAGGTGGGCCCGAAAGGAGCACCTTGTCCGAGCTAATTGCTCTTGCTGTTACAAGCCTTCCTAGTGAGGTGTAACTTTGGCTCACATCGAGAATCTCCGAAACCATCTTACGCTGAAAGTAGTGCTTCTCGGTGGTTATGAAGATCATTCCTTCGTAAACCTCTATCTCGGGTTTTGGAGTTTGACACACCTGATCACGGCTCTCTCCATCAATACCAATGGAAGTAAGAGCCACAACTATATTCTTCTGACTTAATCGTCTAAGAATATAGTTTAGGCTCTCCGTCTTCCCGGTATTTTTTTCAAGACCTACAATTGATAAGCTCTTATACTTAAGTATCTCGTCAATGAAGGGCATAGTAACTATTACCTAGTGCTCGTTCCTAATCTTGCGTGATAGGTTGCTTGGTTCAATGGAAATCTCATCGCCGTGCATCAAACCTGCAATACCAACTTCCTTTACCTTGCTTTCGCAGTCAGGGCAGTGGCATTCGTTGTGGTAATCGGTAGGTTCGGTATAGGTGGTGATAACACCTTCGAAATTCCGCATGATAATCTTACCAGGCATCTGTGAAATTACGTATTGTGGCATTACCGGTGTTTTTCCGCCGCCGCCTGGTGCATCTACCACAAAGGTAGGAACTGCAAAGCCGGAGGTATGACCGCGTAGGCTTTCAATGATTTCGATACCCTTCGAAACCGGAGTTCTGAAGTGCTCGAGACCCATGGAAAGGTCGCATTGGTAAATGTAGTAAGGGCGAACGCGCATCTTAACCAAACCGTGAACCAAACGCTTCATAATGTTGGAGCAGTCGTTTACACCGCGTAGAAGAACCGATTGGTTTCCCAATGGCACGCCAGCGTTGGCAAGCTTAGCGCAAGCCTCGGTGCTTTCGGCAGTAATTTCGTCGGGGTGGTTAAAGTGGGTGTTGAGCCAAATTGGGTGATACTTCTTGAGCATGTTTACCAAATCGTCGGTAATACGCTGAGGAAGAACAACAGGTGTGCGACTTCCAATACGGATAATCTCAACGTGAGGAATTTCGCGAAGGCGCTTAATGATATACTCCAACTTTTCGTCGCTGATAAGCAATGCATCACCACCCGAGAGCACAACATCTCTAACTTGTGGAGTGTTGGCAATATATTCAATACCCTTTTCGATGTTATCGTCGGGGGTAGCGCTATCTTTTTGACCTGCAAAGCGACGGCGGGTACAGTGACGGCAATACATCGAGCACATGTCGGTGATTAGGAACAGAACGCGATCTGGGTAGCGATGGGTTAGTCCTGGTACTGGTGAGTCGCCATCCTCGTGTAGTGGATCGAGCAAGTCGGCCTTGGCAATATGTGTTTCCGATATGGATGGAATTGCCTGCTTACGAACGGGGCAGTTAGGGTTGTTTACGTCTACTAAGCTCATGTAGTATGGGGTAATAGCCATACGCAGAGTCTTAAGCGACTTGGTAACACCCTCCTCTTCCTGAGGTGTGAGCTTGATATACTTCTTAAGATCCTCGAGCGTTTCAATACGGTTGCGAACTTGCCATCTCCAATCGTTCCACTGCTCGTCAGTTACGCTAGGAAACATTTCCTTACGTCTGCTTTTCGATTCTATATTATACATAAAGCTTGCTGAATAAGTCTCTGATTTCTTTTGATTCGCGAATAATATTTAGGGTAAGTTCGGCGTGGCCTTTGGCGTATCCGTTACCCACAATGAGGTTGATGTCCTTGCCCACACCTTCGGCGCCGAGGGCAGCCTTGGAGAAGGAGGTGGCCATGGAGAAGAAGTAAACATACCCGTTGCCCTTGGTGATAAGAATTGAAGTCATCTCGGTTGAGGGCACATTAACGTTGTTAATTACCACATCGCAGCCACGAGGTCCGGTAATGGCAGTAACCTTGTTGTAAACATCCATTACGTTGGTGGCGTCGGCAATAATAACGTGGTCGGCCAGCTTCATGTCAATAATGCGCTGGGCGTTTTCTTTTGAATATTCAACAACTATTACTTGGCCGGTTCTTGTGGTATTTTGCATGGCTTGATAGCAGCACAAAATACCCGATTTACCACCGCCACCAATAATGCAAACCGTGTCGCCTTCGTGTACCAGCCTGTCCACTTGCGCAGGTGCACCTGCAATGTCGAGCGCAGCAAGGGCTAGCTTCTCAGGAATATCGCTAGGCAGAATAGCGTAGATACCGCTTTCGAAAAGAATAGCTTCTGCTTCTACGTCTACCTGATCGTTCTTGAGGTTGATGTTGGTAATCTTTTTTATCTTCAGCGGGGTAAGCGATAGCGAAACTAATGTTGCAATGGTATCGCCAACCGCTAATCCTTTAAGGGAAGGAAAATTTGGACCAATCTCTTTAACTGTGCCTATGAGCATTCCGCCCGAACCGGTTACCGGGTTTTGCATCTTTCCTCGTTCGGTTACAATGCTCAGTATCATCTCTTCCATTTTTGCAACATCGTTGTTGCAAGCCTTCTTTATTTGGGTAAAGCTGGCAGAGTCGATGTTGAGGGTCTTAACCGTAATCAACAGCTCGTTATCGTAGATTTTCATGGTGTTATCCAACTTCAGCGCTGGCTGAGGCAACGTTCCCTTTGGCTCAAGAACTCGGTGAGTTCCATATCTACATCCTTTCTCCATCTATCCTGTTCCCTCCTTATTTTTGTTTCAATCGTTGATTTTGTGCCTGAGCAAGCAAGTAAGCTTACGCCTTCCTTACATTGCGCTTTCCTGTTTTATAAACCCACCAAAGTCTCCCTTTTTGGGGGAGACTTTCGTTCTTACGAACATTGGGTTGTATTATAAGGTTTCTAGTTTAAAGATCGAAACGACAAATTTGCATTGTTCATCCTTTAACTTTTAACCTTTTACTTTTAACTGAATTATGCGTAGAGTTCAGTAAACACCTTACGCAGCTTATCGCTTTCGCGGAGCAACTCGAGGGTGATTTCGGCATGACCCTTAGTGTAACCGTTACCCACTATCATGGTAACATCGCTACCTACACCTTCGGCACCTAGCGCAGCCTTTGTAAAGCTGGTAGCCATGCTGAAGAAGTAAACAACTCCGGTGTCCTTGGTGCAAAGAATGCTGGCCATTTCAGTATCGGGAATGTTTACGTTGTTAATGGTAACGTCAGCCATCTGACCGTTGGTAAGCTCTTCCATTTTCTCAAGAACAGCAACTGGTAGTGTTGCATCTGCGGTGAAAACGTGATCGCAGAAGCCTAGGTCGATAAGGCGCTTAGCGCTCTTCTCGCTGTGGCAAAGACCAATGATTTTTCCTGTAACACCAGCTCTTCTCTTAGCCTCGTAGCAGCAAAGCATACCCGATTTTCCACCGGCTCCAATGATAAACACGGTATCGCCTGGCTTAACCAGCTTAGCGGTTTGTGCAGGAGCACCAGCCACATCGAGCGCCGAAAGTGCAAGCTTCTCAGGAATATCGGAAGGGATCTTAGCGTAGATACCGCTTTCGAAAAGGATAGCCTTTCCGTCGATGTCCACCTGGTCGATATCCTTGCGGATAGCTTTAATCTTGTCGATGCGAAGTGGTGTAAGTGAAAGCGAAACAAGGGTAGCAATTTTGTCGCCAACCTTTAGGTCGATTTTACCTTCGAGAGCGGAACCAATCTTCTCGACAATACCGAGGAGCATACCACCTGAACCGGTAACTGGGTTGCGGTGCTTGCCTTGCTTGGCAACAATGTCCATCATGATTTCGGCAATCTTTTTTTCGTCGCCACCGGCTTGCTCCTCAATTTGGGTAAAGCTGGCAGAGTCAATATTCAGGGTTAACACATTAATTAGGATTTCGTTATCGTAAACGATATCCATATTGTTGTCAATCTTGTTGGCTGGTTGAGGAAGAACACCTTTTGGTTCAATTACTCTGTGTGTTCCGTATTTGTTGCCTTTTTTCATAATCGTAGTTTAAGATGTTTAGGTATGGTTACTGCTTAGTGAGGTTACTTTAATCCAAGAATTACTCTTGCTTCGGCTGGGGTGGCAATTTCGCGGCCAAATTCTTTGGCCAGGCGAACTACCTTCTCCACCAATTCTCCGTTCGATTTGGCAAGAACACCCTTGGAGATGTTAACGTTGTCTTCGAGGCCCACTCTTACGTGGCCACCATCGATAATGGCTGCCGCAGCAAGGGTGAATTCGTAGCGTCCAACGCCGGCAACGGTGTAGGTTGCGTCGGCAGGAATGCTGCCGCGCATGAAGATAAAGTCGCGGAGGTCGCCGGAGATACCACCATTAACGCCCATCACAAAGTCGAAGTGCATGGGTGATTTGATGAAGCCCTTCTTGGCAAGGCGAAGCGCCATGTCGATCATGCTCTTGTCGAACACTTCACACTCGGGCTTGATGCCGAGTTCAATCATGCGCTTTCCAAAATATTTTATGGTGTTTTCGGTATTGGTGAAAACGTCGTCGCCGCCAAAGTTACAGGTGCCGCAGTCGAGGGTAGCCATTTCTGGTTTTAACTCGGTGGGTTGGAGGCGCTCATCGTCGGTCATACCTACGGCGCCACCGGTGGAGGGCTGGATAATAACCTCGGGGTATTTCGCCTTAATGGCATCCATCACTGCCTTGAAACGATTCTTGTCCTGGGTAGGAGTGCCGTCATCGTTGCGCACGTGTAGGTGAATAATGCTGGCTCCTGCCTTGTATGCCAAACCTGCTTCTCTCACACACTCTTCAATGGTGTAAGGAACGGCTGGATTGTGTTCTTTTGTAACCTCTGCGCCCGAAATGGCTGCTGTAATAATCAGTTTTTCCATGGCTATGGGGATTAAGATTTGCGTTGGCTTTGCTTAGGTACTACGCATGTTCCGCTGGCGCGGCAAACTACGATGGGCTCGTCGAGCACGTCGCAGGCGGAGTCGGAAATATCGGGGCGGGGAACAATTACTTTGCGGGCCTCGAAGGTCATTTTGCGGGAAGAGTTGCCAATGTTGGTGATTTCGCCAACAGCCTCAATATAATCGCCAGCATAAACTGGGGCAATAAACTCAACGGCATCGTATGCTTTGAAAAGACCTTCGTCGCCGTCGTTGCGGATGAGTAGTTCGGTAGCAACATCACCAAACAGCTGAAGCATTTTAGCTCCGTCCACTAGGTTTCCACCATAGTGAGCATCGTGCGAACTCATTCTTACGCGTATAATTGACTTATTCATATGGTTAGGGTTTTATGTTATGCTTTTACGATGTAGTCGATAAAGATAGACGGGGTTTTTACCTGCTCTGGGTTGAGTTTGCCCATCTCAACAATTTCTTCAGCCTCCACAATTACCATGTCGGCCGCGGTGGCCATCAATGGGTTGAAGTTTTGAGTGGTACCCATGTAAACGCAGTTGCCTGAATGATCCACGGTGGTAGCGTAAATAAGGGCGAGGTCGGCGCGGATAGGTTTTTCAAGCAAAAAATCCTTTCCGTCGATGTTAATCACCTGTTTTCCTTCGGCAACCATCGTTCCTAGTCCAGTTGGGGTAAGCACACCGCCTAAGCCAGCTCCTCCGGCTCTAACGCGCTCGGCAAGGGTTCCTTGAGGGCTAAACTCCACAATCATTTCACCACTGTTCATCTGGTCGGCAGTGCAAGGGTTGGTGCCAATATGCGAAACGATAATCTTAGCTATTTGCTTGTTGGCAACAAGGCGTCCCAGTCCACGATCGGGAAAAGAGGTGTCGTTGCAAATGACGGTAAGATTCTTTGTTCCGTTTTTTTCGATTAGGCCAAGGAGCGTATCGGGCGATCCTGCTCCAAGAAAACCGCCAACCATAATCGTCATGCCATCCTTTACTTTGCTAGCTGCCTCTTCGGCCGAGATGATTTTTTCCATATGCTCGTTCGTGTTTTGCTCGTAAATCAATCTTTCACAATCGTTGTAGTAGTAGGTGCAAACTTAAAGATTTATTTTCAAATTCGTTCATATTGGGGATGTTTGCTTTTAGTTTTAAGCTGTAAAGCAGATTTTGTTTTCATTTGTGGCGAATATAGCGCTGTGTGGTTACAGCTTGCTCGTTTTTGAATACCGGTTGTGTAGCACTGGCAAGAATAGTTACAGAATTATGCTTGTATTTGCGTTTGAGCGTTTCTGTAGTCTGGGGCTATTGAGCAGAAACAATTCAGAGGGAGTGATAAATAGAAACGAAAGTTGATTTCTGCATTTAGAGCCTTTTAGGAGCAGAATAGGGGAACTGATGCAATGAAAATATGCATAAATAAAATCAACACTGATTTAAGCAAATACTATCAATTAATGGACATGCGACGAACTAAGCTGCAAAAGAATAGTTGCATTAAGAATTATATTATGTCTATTCCATTGTGCCCCACAATTCTGGGTTGCGGCTTGTATGAAGAATGGCGGTAACTACAATAATTTCCTTTTCGGTATCGACAAAGAAGTGAATCATAAACGGGAATTTCTGCACTAGGACAGTACGGCTGGACTTATAGCGAATGGCAAATCCAAAGGGGTTTTTCTGAAGCGTTTTAATAGCAATACCAACCTGCCTGTAGAACTTAATTCCCAGTCCGGATTGTGCGTTGTTATACCACTCTATGCTTTCTTCAATATCATGGCTAACGGCAGGATCAAGAATAACCTTATAGGCCATACTTCTTGTTTATCTCTTTTTTCTCCTCGTTCCACTCCTTAAAACTCTCCGGCTCATTCACATAGTTTTCGGTTCGTTGGTCGATAATGGCCTCATGCCATTCAGGAATAGACGTGCTTTCTGTCGTTTCAACCTTTTTAACGAAGGAGAGATTTTTCATCAACTCGATAAACAGGCCTTCCTTGTTGTTGGGTATCGTAACGGTAATTTGTTTCATAGTAAGTGCAGTTTTATTTCTTTCAATCCGAGATGTGCACATCGATTCAAAATTACGAATATTAATGGTATTGTGTTTCGTTTTTAATTGGGACTTCTATTCTTTTGGATTGGGATGAGGTAAAGCATGAAATGAGTGCTGAATAGAAATTGAACCAAAAGAAGAACTGTTTTTTCATTTTCATGCCAACCCAATGGCCGCGGTTCTTCTACCACGACTTTATTTTTCTCGAGCATTTATGCAGCAACAAACCTATTAAAAGTAAAGCCATACCCGACGCGGTGTTAGTGCTAACCGAAGAGATTAGAGAGCCGCCCGAAGGCATGCGTCGACTTCCCGACGCCATGCGTTGACTTCCCGAAGGCATGCGTCGACTTCCCGAAGGCATGCGTCGACTTCCCGACGGCATGCGTCGACTTCCCGACGCCATGCGTTGACCTCCCGACGGCATGCGTCGACTTCCCGACGGCATGCGTTGACTTCCCGACGCCATGCGTCGACTTCCCGAAGGCATGCGTCGACTTCCCGAAGCCATGAGTAGACTTCCCGACGCCATGCGTCGACTTCCCGAAGGCAAATGTATGCTTCCCGAAGGCATGCGTCGACTTCCCGACGCCATGCGTTGACTACCCGAAGGCAAATGTGCGCTTCCCGACGCCATGAGTCGACTTCCCGAAGGCATGCGTCGACTTCCCGAAGGCAAATGTGCGTCGCCCGGAACGCAACGGTTGGTATTAATGTGGAACAGTTACATAATCCTTTTGGGTTCCATCGTTCATTGCAATGGGTATGGGTTAGCTTTGGTTCGTTTGAATATTTACGCAATTTGTTTTATATTTGATTAACCAAAATAACGCTATGATAAAAAAGATCATTTTCAGTTTGTTGACTCTAGGTTGCGCAATGCATGTCTTAGCACAGCAGCCCATTATTGAAGCCAACAAGACTTGGAATATTGCGCAGTGCGCTAGCCTTGGTGATGTTTGCACCACTAATTGCTACAAATTTGGTGGCACTGTTGAGGTGGGTGGGAAGAACTACACCGAGTTGCTCTTCTCTGTCATTACCAAGCCTACGGAGTGGAGTAGCGTGGGCTTCCTCCGCGAGGATGGCACTGGGAAGGTTTTTTATCGGCTCAATACCAGTAGCGGCGAGGTGCTGCTATACGACTTTTCGCTGACGGCTGGTAATGTTGTTGAGCTGCCAAGCGTGGGTTCTGGTCAGTGCTGTTCATCAACCACGACTGTCGATTCCGTTAAAGTCATAAACTACCAAGGGGTAGATAGAAAAACGCTCTATGTTTCCTCGAAGAATCTAAATAGTCAGGGCGATTATGGTAAAACGTTCTCCGTTTGGATTGAAGGGGTTGGTTCTAAGCTTGGCTTACTGCAACCCACCGATTGCTTATATACGGGAAGTTATTTCTATCTCCTTTGTAGCAGTGTAGCCGATCAACTTATTTACCAACGTTCTCAAACGTCCAGTTGCACTATTACTTCCGTTAATAATGAGGATTTGCAGCGGGAGGTAGTAATATCCTCCAATGCCGGAAACCTCGCTATAACCAACAATTCCTACGAGCCAGTTTCGGTTGCGCTATACACCACCGACGGGAAGTTACAGTGCAACTTTTCTGTTTTGCAAGGTGCTTCCGAGTCTATTTCAAAGAGCAGCTTAGTATCCGGTATAGGCATTGTTTCCGTAACCTCAACGAGATTTGCGTTTAGCAAAAAGGTAATGATTGAGTAGGGGAGAGCAATTGCATGTGTGGCTTTGCTGATCTTTTTTCCGTTCTCGAATTGGGATAGGTGTGTGCATCGCGGTAGCCTCTCTTTCTCAGGCTAAAAATAGATTTTAAGAATGGCTGAATTTGGAAAATTAGCGTTTTCTGTAAGGCCTGTTTTTACAGATCATTCGACAGCAAGAAAATAATAATTTGCAAATAGTTGAAAAAAGCTTGTCACGTTTTGGGTGTTTTGAGCATATATAAGTAGAGGGGCTTCCCTCGCCAAAAACCTATTTGTAAACCTAATACCCAAAACAATGATCAAACGTTTTACACGTGTATCCGCAATGGCCATGATGGCGTTGGGATTCATTCAGCCGCTTGCCGCACAAGTTCGGCTTCAAAGTTCAACCGGCAACGCCATCAGCGTTGATTTTAAGATGGAGGCCTATGGTCACACCACCGTTTCCACTTCGCAAGGGGAGGCATTTCTCTACACCTTCGAGCACGCCGCACGCTTGCAAGAAAAAGGTGCACCAGATTTGCCAAAGTACACACGATCAGTAATTATCCCCGACAATGCTAAAATGGTAATGGAGGTAATTCCAGGCGAATTCGAAGAGTTTACCAACGTGCTTGTTGCTCCCTCAAAGGGCGTTATCACAAGGGATAAGGATCCACAACAGATTCCGTTCACCTTTGGTAAGGAGTATACGGAAAATAAGTTCTATCCTGAAGAACTCGCAACACTCGCTTCGCCCTACATTATCAGAGATTTTCGAGGACAAGCAATCTCGTTCAACCCAATTCAGTATAATCCGGTAACCAAAACGGTTCGTATTTACAAGGGTATTACGGTAAAGTTGATTGCTAAAGGAAATTCCACTGTAAATGCAATACAACGCACTGCTTCTCTCTCGGAAGTGGATGGCACATTTGCTCCTTTGTACGCAAATCACTTTCTAAACTACAGCAGTAGTCGCTATACTCCAATTGGAGAAACGGGTGGTAAGATGCTTATCATTTGCCCTGCTTCCTATATGGATGAGATTGCACCATTTGTGGCTTGGAAGAATTCTATTGGAATTCAAACACAGGTTGTAGACTATGCTACTATTGGCAGTGCCGCTGCACTAAAGACTTATGTTACCAACTATTATAACCAAAACGGATTAACCTTCCTTTTGCTTGTTGGTGATAACGCGCAGGTGCCTACCTCTTCCACAACTGCCGGCGATTCGGACAACAACTACGGATATATCGTTGGAAGTGATCACTACCTCGATATTTTTGTAGGTCGTTTCTCTGCAGAAACAGAGGCGCAAGTTACCACTCAGGTGAATAGAACCATATACTACGAGCGTGACCTCTCTGCGAGTGATGCTTCCATCTCGAAAGGTGTTGGTATTGCTTCGAACGAAGGTGGCACAGGTGGCGATGATGGCGAAAGCGATGAAGTTCACATGGGCAACATAAAGACCGACCTACAAGGCTATGGCTACACCATCAGCAACTGCTATCAAAATGGTGGAAGTGCATCGTCGCTTTCAACCCTTATTAACAATGGTACTGGTATTATTAACTATGTAGGACATGGATCCAACACGAGTTGGGCTTCGATGGTTTACACCAGTGCTAACGTAAGTGCACTAACCAATGTGAATAAATACCCATTTATAATTTCCGTGGCTTGCGTTGTGGGTAACTTTAAATCGTTAACCTGCTTTGCCGAGACATGGCTTAGGGCAACCTATAATAATCAACCAACCGGAGCACTCGTGTTCTGTGGCTCTACCATTAACCAGTCGTGGGCTTCGCCAATGTGTGCTCAGGACAAGATGAACGACCTCTTGGTTGCCAATACCTATAAGCTGTATGGCGGCATGTTTGTAAATGGCATGTTCCAAATGATTGACGAGTATAGCACCGACGGTATGAACATGGCTGATACTTGGACCATCTTTGGTGATCCATCGGTGTATATGCGCACTCCAAGCCATCCTAATGGACCAACCGCAACAACCTCATGTGGCGTTCCTGCCAACTTAGTTGCTAGCAATGTGGCTCAGACTTCTGCCACCCTAACATGGGGAGCGGTAACCTCAGCGTCTTCTTACGGGTTACGTTACAAGCTAAGTAGTGCTACCACCTGGGTTGATGTTGCGAGCCTTACTGCAACCAGCTATAACCTTTCGGGTTTAACCGCTAATAGCACGTATGATTTCCAAGTTAAGACAACCTGTGCTTCTGGAACCTCTGCTTACAGTGCAACAAAACAATTCACTACTACCGCATCTGCTTCGTGCGGAGTTCCTGCCAGCTTAGCGGCAAGCAATATTGCTCAAACCTCGGCCAACCTCACATGGGGTGCTGTAACCTCGGCAACGTCTTATGCTCTTCGCTACAAGTTAAGCACTGCAACGGCATGGACTAGCGTAGCAAGTATTACTGCTACCAGCTATAGCCTATCGGGCTTAACGGCTAGCAGTATCTACGATTTCCAAGTAAGCGCAACCTGTGCGTCCGGAACGTCGGCCTATAGTGCTACCACACAGTTCACCACGCTTTCGGCTGGTGGATCGTATTGTGCAGTAGGTTCTACCCGTTTCTCTTACGAGTGGATTGCCAAAGTTGCGATGAACACGTTTACCAATAGTTCTGCAGGTTCGGCCTATACCGACTATACCAGCAAGATTATCGCACTGGCAACGGGTAGTAACACGGTTACGCTTACTCCTGGTTTTGCCAGTTCAGCATACAGCGAGTACTGGGCTGTATATATCGACTATAACAATGACTACGACTTCGACGATAGTGGTGAACTCGTTTTCAGTGGGAATGGAACCGCCGCTGTTACCGGAACCATAACGGTTCCTACTTCAGCCACAGGTTCAACTCGTCTAAGGGTTGTAATGAAGTATAACGCTGCTCCTGCTGCTTGCGGTACTAGCTACGGCGATGGTGAGGCCGAAGATTATACGGTTACCTTTAGCGGAACTACACCTCCATTACCTACAACTTACTGCACATCGAAGGGCAATAGTTCTACCGATGAGTGGATTTCAAAGGTGGTAATTGGTTCGTTCCAGAATGTTTCTACCGCTTCGGGATATACCGACTTTTCGGCAAAAACAGTAAGTGTAACGGCAGGTCAAAGCTACGCAGTGACGCTTACACCGAGCTTCTCCGGTTCGGCTTACAGTGAATTTTGGAAAGTATGGATCGACATTAATGGCGATGGTGACTTTACCGATTCGGGTGAGGAATTATTTAGTAATTCGGGTAGTGCTGCAGTTTCGGGAACAATTACTATTCCTGCAAACCTTGCTCTTAACACCCGTATGCGCATTAGTATGAAGTATAATGCTGCTCCTACCGCATGCGAGAGTTTCTCTTACGGTGAGGTAGAAGACTATACGGTTGCGATAACTCGTGGAAGCGGTAGACAAGAGTTTACTGATCCTGTTACCGAAACGAGCATTCTATCTATTTTCCCAAATCCAGCATCGACTACCGCAACACTTCAACTTAATGACAGCTACCTAGGCGACGTACAGCTAATGGTAATTGCTATGGATGGAAAAGTGGTGTATAGCCAACAAGAGGCTAAGCCAGACAATGCTTTTGAAATTTGTCTTCCAGTAACGCAACTTGCTAAGGGAACTTATTCCGTGGTTGTTTTTGAAGGAGCGAAGAAAATTAGCAAAAGATTGATCGTAGAATAGGTTTGATTCAGGTATTTTTAGTTTAGTGGTGGGCGGGAGTATTCCCGCCCACTTTTTTGTAGTGACGAGGGGGTTGTTGTTTCGCTGAATCAGCTATAATTTTCCTTGGCATATCAGCATTTTTTCGAGTAAATAAAAGGCATATGTGTTATAAGGTCGCTATTGTTTCTATTCCCTTCAATTTAAATTGGAGGTGACGAAAAAGTAGGCAGTATTGGATGCAACAAGGGTTAATCCAATAATAAAAACGTCTTCTTTCTTATTATTTTGCTTAAGTTCTTGCCCTGCATCGATACAATTTATAATTTAGGGTTTTCTAACCTGAAAACTTTTTAACCTAAATCTGGAGGAAATCTATGATTGCAAATCCTATCTTTTGGATTATTCCCATTGCTTCTATTATCGGATTGATCTTCGCGTGGAAGTTCTTTGTCGAGATGATGAAAGCTGATGAAGGAACGGACCTTATGAAAAAAATTGCATCCTATGTAAGGCGCGGTGCAATGTCCTATCTCTGGCAACAATACAAGGTTGTTTCCATTGTGTTTGTAATTTTGGCGCTATTCTTCGCCTTCTTAGCGTACGGTCTTCACGTACAGAATGGCTGGGTTCCCTTTGCTTTCCTTACGGGTGGTTTCTTCTCCGGATTAGCGGGTTTCTTTGGTATGAAAACCGCAACCTATGCATCGGCTCGTACTGCAAATGCTGCTCGTACTTCGCTTAATGCTGGGCTCAAGATAGCTTTCCGTAGTGGAGCCGTTATGGGTCTGGTTGTAGTGGGGCTTGGTCTGCTCGATATTTCTATTTGGTATTTGGTTCTAAACTATTTTGTGGACGAACCAGTTGCAACGCATAAGTTGGTTGTTATCACTACCACCATGTTAACCTTTGGTATGGGTGCTTCTACTCAAGCACTCTTTGCCCGTGTGGGTGGGGGTATTTTCACGAAGGCCGCCGATGTGGGTGCCGACTTAGTGGGTAAAGTGGAAGCGGGAATTCCCGAAGATGATCCACGCAACCCAGCTACCATTGCCGATAATGTTGGCGACAACGTGGGAGACGTGGCTGGTATGGGTGCCGACCTTTACGAGAGTTACTGTGGTTCCATTCTTGCTACTGCTGCTCTTGGTGCTTCGGCTTACCTTAGCGCTGGCTACGATTTGCAGTTTAAGGCAGTTATTGCGCCCATGCTTATTGCTGCGGTGGGTATTCTGCTTTCCATCATTGGTATTTTCCTCGTGAAAACCAAGGAGGGTGCTACCATGAAGCAGCTGCTTGCAGCCCTTGGGTTTGGTGTAAATGTAAGTTCGGTGCTGATTGCCGGTGCTACCTTTTTTATCCTTTGGTGGCTTGGACTCGACCGTTGGCAGTGGATCTCCATGTCGGTGGTAGTTGGCCTCTTGGTAGGTATTGTTATAGGAAAATCGACAGAATACTATACCTCTCAATCGTATAAACCTACACAGGATGTTGCTGGTAGTTCCGCTACAGGCCCAGCAACCGTTATCATCTCAGGTTTGGGTTTGGGTATGCTTTCCACTGCCATCCCTGTGCTATCTGTAGGTGTTGGTATTATTCTAGCCTTCCTATTTGCATCTGGTTTCGACTTCGCAAACTTATCCATGGGTCTTTATGGTATTGGAATTGCAGCGGTGGGAATGCTTTCCACGCTAGGTATTACCCTAGCCACCGATGCTTACGGTCCTATTGCCGATAATGCTGGCGGTAACGCCGAAATGGCCGGTCTTGAGCCGGAAGTTCGCAAACGTACCGATGCCCTCGACTCGTTGGGCAACACCACTGCCGCTACTGGTAAGGGTTTTGCCATTGGCTCTGCAGCCCTTACTGCACTGGCTTTACTTGCTGCCTATATCGAAGAGGTTAAGATTGGTCTTGTCCGTATTGGTCAGCACGTGCTCACCTTTACCGATGGCACAACAGTAGAAGTGGCAAAGGCAGACATTGCTGACTTTATGAACTACTACCAGATTAACCTTATCAATCCAAAGGTGCTGGTAGGTATGTTCCTTGGTTCAATGATGGCTTTTGTGTTCTGCGGTCTTACCATGAATGCTGTGGGTCGTGCTGCTCAAAAGATGGTTGAAGAAGTTCGTCGACAGTTCCGCGAGATTAAGGGAATTATGACTGGCGAAACCGAACCCGATTATGAGCGTTGCGTTGCTATTTCCACCCTTGGTGCTCAGCGTGCCATGATTCTCCCTTCGATGCTGGCAATTATTGTCCCCATTTTAACTGGCGTTGTTTTTGGCGTTTCGGGCGTTATGGGATTGCTCGTAGGAGGTTTAACTGCCGGATTTGTATTGGCTGTTTTTATGGCGAATGCCGGTGGTGCTTGGGATAATGCTAAGAAGTATATCGAGGAAGGCAATCTTGGCGGTAAAGGTTCCGATGCTCACAAGGCTGCTGTAGTGGGTGATACCGTAGGCGATCCATTCAAGGATACTTCCGGACCAAGCTTAAACATCCTCATTAAGCTAATGAGCATGGTTTCCATTGTAATGGCTGGGCTTACCGTTACCTATAGTTTGCTGTAGTAATTGTCCAATAGAATAAAGCGGCCGTCTCAACTTGTTGGGACGGCCGCTTCTTTATAGGTGATGCAGGATGATTTGTCTATTTGTAACCAATTACCCTCGGGGTGATGTTTTTAGTGTATATCTCAGTTGCAAGATGACTGGGCGAGGTCAGACGCTTTTTAACTGATGGGTGATAAAATAAAACCGCCCACAAATAGTTGCGGGCGGTATATATTGATTCGTTTACTTCAGTTTTTTCAGCATAATATACTTACTCTAGATCCACTTTTTAGTTCTAATGAGCAATACGCCAAGCACGGCAAGTGCAACTGAAAGCCCAAGAATAATTAAGAAAGCGTAGTTGTTAGTCTCAAGCGAGTTAGGCACGTTCATACCAAAGAAACTCGAAACCACCGTTGGAATCATCAGCATAATAGTAACCACCGTAAGCTGTTTCATCACAATGTTGAGGTTGTTGGATATTACCGAGGCAAAGGCATCCATCATTCCAGAAAGAATGTTGCTGTAGATGTTTGTCATCTCAATGGCCTGGTTTATTTCAATAATAGCATCCTCAAGGTCGTCATCGGGAAGGCGTGTGTAGTGTATATGCTTGGGGCTTTTAATCTTATTGATGAGCATGAGGTTGGAGCGCAAGGAGGTGGTAAAGTAAACCAAGCACTTTTCCATGATCAGCAACTTGTGTAACTCCTTATTTTTGGTTGATTTCTCCAAATCCTTTTCAATAACATTGGTCTGGTAGTTAATCTGTTTTAGGTAGCGCAGGTAGGTATTGGTGGCGTGGTTGATAATATTGAGGAGGAATTCACTGTTGTTCTGGAACTCGCTGATACGGCGACCTCCCGAGGCAAATACTTCAGAAACTACATCGTTGTCGTGTTGCGCAATCACAATAAACGCCTGGTCGGAAATGATAATACCCAGCGGCATGGTAGCGTAGGGGATACCGTTGTCGGGGTTGTAGAATGGTACACGGTAGATGATGTAGAGCTTGTCATCTTCATGCTCCATGCGCGAACGCTCATCGATATCCATGATGTCGGTGAGGAAATCTTCGGAAATTTTAAAGGTGTTTTTGAGGATATTAATCTCCTCGGTTGTTGGGTTTACTACGTTTATTACGTTACCGCTCACAAATGATTGTAAGGGTAAAAGGCCGTTTTTGATGATTTGCCAGTATGTAATCATGCTTCCTCCAATTAAGCCCATCGGAGGATGCAGAAGGCATGATCCGAGGAACTAGTTCAACTTAAAACTTTGCGAATGATAATCGTCCATTTGTCTGGAAAATTGTTTACGGCGCAAAAGTATAAAAAATAGCGTAGGAATTCGATCAACGGTTCGTAAAAAACAGTTAAAATGTCGAATGGCATTGGTTCTTTGACGATTGACATTGTCTTTTTTCGATGCAGGTGATTCATCGTCACATAGGAATAATTCTGCTCGGAATAGCCTTAGTTTCGTTGTCGTGTAAAAAAAAACAAGGTGTATCCATGGATACACCTTGTTTTCGATGAGTTAATTACCCGAATTAATTAGGCATAGTTTCTAATATCGCAGCTTGAACTGCGTCTGCGAGCGTATCGGCGGTGTGGTCTTGTGGTAGGATGGCTGGGAGGAACGTTACGCTAATCTTTGTGCCGGCTTTAGGTAACTTCGATCCTTGTGGCATGGCTTTGAATGCACCATCGATGGCAACCGGAATAACTGGAACATTGAGTTCGGTACTCAGGATGGCAAATGTTTTCTTAAACTCGCCAATTGCGCCGTTGGTGGTTCTTGTTCCTTCAGGGAATATGATAATGTTTTTACCCTGTTTAAGCACTTCGGCTAGTTTTTGAATAGATTCCTTCAAATCCCTATCGGTGTCCATCACAATTACGTTGTTGGTGTTGGCCAGGAAGCGGAGTATGAAGTTTTTTACGTGCTTGCGCTTAGCGTAAAAGTAGGTATTGTGCATTATATTTCGCTTGAGGAGTATGGCCACAAATAATCCATCGAAGAAGCTTTGGTGGTTTGGGGCAATGATGTATGGGCCTGTTTCGGGCACGTTTTCCACGCCTTTGCTCTGCATCTTAAAGTAGATGGAGAACAATCCCTTGAAAAAACCTTTGAGAATATTCTGGGTAAACCACGTTTTTGGTAGCTTAACTTCTACCTTTTCTTTGAGTGCCTCCGACCAGTTGGCTGTACCTTCCTTAATCCATTGCTTCTTGTCGCGAATATACTCGGCCATGTGCTTTAGTGAAGGGAATTGAATGAGTTGTTTCTCTTCAATCGCGACTCCAAATGTTTGCTCGATATAGTCTATAAGGCTTATTTTTCCAAGGGAATCAAGGGCAATATCGAACTCAATATGTTGATTAGGGGCAATGTCAATGTCTACTTGGCTTTCGAGAAACGATTTCACGGCAAGATATTCGGGCATATCCAGTTGGTCTACTTTTTTTGCTCCTGGCTTTGGTTTTTCAACCAATTCAGCTAGTTTAAATCGCTGCATCTTTCCAAGCCTAGTGCGTGGCAGATCGTCCCGAACAATGGTAAACTGCATAATACGCTTGTAGGAACTTTGCTCTTGGTTGAAGGGTGGAAATACTTCGTTACGAAAATATGCATCAACGTCTTTAATTTCTTTTTCCGAGAGTAGCTGAAAGTTGGGCACGATAAGGGCGTGTAGCTGTTCGTTCTTAATAAATACGCCAGCCTCACGAATACAGTCGGACGCTTTCTCTAACTTATATTCTAGCTCCAAGGGGTTAATGTTCTTCCCGTTGGAAAGCACAATGATCTCCTTTTTTCTTCCTGTAATAAAGAGGTATCCCTTTTTGTCGATATATCCGAGGTCGCCGGTATGGAGCCATCCATCCTTAATCACTTCGGCAGTCTCTTCCGGCCGATTGTAATAGCCCTGCATAACGTTTGGGCCTTTTGCCACAATTTCACCGTCGCGTATTTCAATTCGCATACTTGGAAGTGCTTCGCCGGGAGAACCGATGCGAAGGCGCCCAGGTCGGGTGAAGGTAATCATGGGTGCCGCCTCGGTCATGCCAAATCCTTCTAAAATTTCGAAGCCCAAATCCTTCCAAAACTGACCTACCTCTTTGTTGAGTGCAGCTCCGCCGGCCACCATAATCTCCAAGTGTCCCCCCAATCCATCATGTACCTTCTTGAATACCTTCCTTGAGAGTTTCTTGCTATGGAACCGTCGGACAATAGCAAATAGTGTTCGGGCTACTATGCTCGAATTTATTTTTGTGCTAATCCCCTTAAACATGAGTTCGTAAAGACGAGGTACCCCAATCATAATGGCCACCTGGTTTTTCTTAAAAGTCTCCATTAAATCGGCTGTTTGCATGGAGGGAGACATAACTGCGGTAGCACCAATGTGTAGTGGTACAACCATAGAGCCGACAAGTGGAAAAACGTGGTGAAGCGGGAGTAATAATAATACCTGCCTGTCGGGGTTATATATTGCTACTTCTTTGGTAACCGCTGTAATATTTGCGTCGAGGTTCTTAAACGATAGCATAACCCCTTTGGGACTGCCCGTAGTGCCCGAAGTGTAAATGATTACTGCAGTTGTCTCTCTGTCCGAAGGTCCTTCCCAATGATCTGCATCAGTAAATGCAGGTAAGTTTACTTCGTCAAAAATTTGTATTTCGGGTTGGTAAGAAAGTTTTTGTTGTATTTTGTCAAGTGAATCTTTAGTGCCGGCACTGCCAAAAATGATTTCGGGGCGACAGTCGTTTATAATGTAGGCTACATCATCTACCGATGCCATAAAATCAACAGGCACTGCAATACAGCCGTTTTCCCAAGCAGCATAAAAGGCATAGATCCATTCAGGTCGGTTTTCTGAAAAAATCGCAATTTTCTTAATTTCACGCTTGCCAATAAACTGTGAATACTGATGTATATGTCCACCTAGTTGGTGGTAAGTAATGACTGAGTCCTTTGTAATTATTGCAGCTTTGTTTGGAAAATCTTTATTTACCATAGTTTCTTTTTTTGTGTTCCTTGTTGTTTGATGCTTCTGTCGTTTTTCTCGATAGAGCTTCTGGTATTATCCCGTATGGGGGGCAAAAATAGCTTTTTTATTGCAGTTCCTTCTTTTTTGTAAGCGGTCGAGGTATGCAGTGGTGGCGCATTACAGGTGCTATTTGTCTGATGTCTTGGGTGACTGCGTTTAAACCGTCTCATTGAAAAGAACAATGAATGGCTTATGCTCCTCCTGGTTTGGGTGTCTTTTTTGACCAATATCTCAAAAATAAGGACGAGGTGATTTATCGCATCGTCCTTATGGCGTCTCTCAATGGTCAAACAGCAATATGAGATTTATAAATTCAGGGATGATAGTAGTTGAGGAATCAAGGACTTTCTTTTAGATCGGGTCTGGTTTTCCGTGTAGAGACTTTGTTTGGCTTCTTCGGGCCCATAAGTCTACTGCGATAATTGCTAAAACCACAAGAATGGTACACATAAGGGACGCCTCAAATCCAAATGCACCTCCAGTTATTAATTCGTTGCCTGAAAGTTGCTGGGAGAAAAGTGATTCGCCTGTAGTACCACTTACGTTCGATCCCCAAATTGGTCCTTGAAAGAAGTTCCAGGTGAAATGAAGGCCAATGGAGAACCATAAGTTCTTGTAGTGAATGTAATACACGCCGAGAAGCACTCCTGCCAAAAAGAGATTGATCAAGGCTGTTAGCGAAATATTGGGATTCAAACCATGAAGTAGTGCAAATATCAGTGCAGAGATAATCAAAGCCCAATACTTATTTCCCGATTCCATTAAAACGCGGAGAAGGTATCCCCTTGTCATTGCCTCCTCGTTCACTGCTACAATTACAAAAAGAATCATAGAAGCGAAAATCCACACTAGGTTAGGGTTTGTAACTGTTAGCGTAATCATTCCTGCCGCCATCAGAACCAGTATGCCTATGCTTATTAGTCCTGTGCCAAGCAGCAGTCCCGCGATGAGGTGTCTCGCTTTTCCCTTTGATGAAAACCCCAGTGTTTTAAATGGGGCTTTGTCGATATATTTCAGGAAAAGGTATATTACAACCGCGCTTCCAAGCAGCTGAAGAATTCCAGTGATTAATTGGATTATTGCTCTGTCTTGGGTGCTGACGTTATTAATGGTTTCGCCAGTTGTGCCGAGCACGAGCATTATCGGGGAGGTAATTGCTATCTGGGCAAGGAGCCACGTGAAGAAAAAGAGAAGTGCTTTTAGCCAGCCTTTCATAAGTGTAATTTATTTGATGCCTTACTTCTTCATTTTTGTTGAGTTCTCCTCGTTTTTAGTCTCCTTGTTGTATTAATATCGGCGACTAATTTCTGCTTTAACCTGCGCTGCCTTCTCGTAATCTTCGTTACGAATGGTCTCTTTTAGGAGTGCTTCTAATTCAGGGAGCGTAAGTTTGCTGTATGAATTAGTCTCGGCGTTTTTTGGATCGTGCGAAGGTGCGGGTGTCGGTGGTGCTATTTTATTTGCGTCATCCTCGTCGGGATCAAGTACTATTCCTGCCTTTTCTATAATATTATCGGTTGTGAAAATTGGGCATTTAAAGCGAAGGGCTAGGGCAATGGCATCGGATGTTCTCGCATCTATCGTAAGTTCCTTATCCCCATCGTAGCATAAGAGGTTGGCGTAGAACACGCCCTCTTCAAGCCGGTAGATGTTCACTTCTAAAATTTCAATCCCAAAGGATTTGGCAAAGTTTAGGAACAGATCGTGGGTGAGTGGTCGGGGTGGGGTAAGATCCTCCAGTTGAATTGCAATAGCCTGTGCCTCAAAACCACCAATAATGATTGGAATTCGGCGAGAACCATTTTCCTCACTAAGCACGAGGGCGTATGCTCCCGATTGGGTTTGGCTGTAAGAAATGCCAAGTACATTAAGTTTAATCCTAGTCATTCTTTTATTGAAACTCCTAATTATTGAGGTTTTTTGCTGATACAAACCTAGTTGAAAAATGCGTTAACACAATGGGTCTGACCTTTTTTTTGAAAAAGAGAAGACGCGGTTGATGAACTTGCGTGATAATTAGCTAGTTTTGCCAGAATTTAGCAAACAGCATTTTTGCATATTGAAAAATACTTAAGCATAAACTATGGCTACCACAGCAGAATTTAGAAATGGCCTTTGCCTAGAGTTTAACGGAAAGCTCTACACTATTGTTCAGTTCCAGCATGTAAAACCAGGGAAAGGTCCTGCGTTTGTACGCACCAAACTAAAGAATCTTGAAGATGGACGGGTGATTGAGAACACTTTTTCCGCCGGCGAGAAAATTAACCCAATCCGTGTTGAACGTCGCCCATACCAGTATTTATATAACGACGAGGCTGGTTACAACTTCATGCACCAAGAGACATTTGAGCAAATCTCAATTCCGAATGCATTGATTGAGAATGCCGATCTGCTCAAGGAAGGTAATATCGTAGAAGTTATGTTCCATACCGAAGATGAGCGCGCGTTAACCTGCGAATTGCCTGCTTTCGTGGAATTAATTGTTACCTATACTGAGCCAGGATTGAAAGGCGATACCGCTTCTTCCAATGTTATGAAGCCTGCTACCGTTGAAACTGGTGCAACGATTCGTGTTCCTCTCTTTATCAATATCGGAGAGAAAATTCGCATCGATACGCGTGCTCGCGAGTATTATGAGCGCGCTAAGTAATTTTTTGACTGAACGACTGTTGAATTAACCTTGCTATTGTTTTTTTTTGTAAGTTTATACAGGTAAACTGTTTGGTAAACAATTGCGGCATATCTGGAATCACCTTTGAGCATGCATTGAAACCTCAAAGGTGATTCTCTTGCCCAGTTTTACTCTTGAGGCTTATGAGTGGTGCAAATTTATCACAGCGACGTTTGAAGCTCTCAACTTTTAAGTTGAATACTCTTCTGTCGTTTAGCCAAGCTATTAATCGGGGCAGATCTACCCAAGGGTTGCTCGATCGCTTTGAGCAAATTCTTCGCGAAGATCTTGGAATTGATCGCATTCTCTTCTTTTATCAATATGAGAATGGATGGGATTGCATTTTACGCTCTGGCGTTCCCGATGGATTAGAAAAGGAGATTGATATCGAAAAGGACCTCCTCCCAATTAGGGACATCACCTTTATGAGCACCTCCGCAAATCCAACAATGGTCGATTTCGATATTATTATTCCTATCATTCAGGATGAAAAACAGTTGGCCTTTGTTTTTATTGGGGATATTGATGACGAAGTTAAGGGTGTAAGTGGCTCAATTAAACACTTAAACTTTATCCAAACGCTCTCCATTATCTTAATGGTGGCTGTGGAGAATATCCGCTTTTTCGAGGAGAGTTTGAAGCAAGAGGCCATGCGCAAGGAGTTGGAGTTGGCTTCGCGTATGCAGGCCATGCTAATACCGCTCGAGAAAAGTCTTGTAAATAATGAATCCGTGAGGATGTCGGCCTACTATCGACCTCACTTTGAGGTTGGGGGAGATTACTATGACGTGATTAAAATGGATGAAGGTCACTTTGGGTTCTGTATCGCCGACGTGTCGGGGAAAGGAATCTCAGCAGCCTTGCTCATGTCCAACTTTCAGGCAACAATACGAGCGCTTTTTACGGGGGAAATTGAACTCACGCGACTTGTTGAGAAGTTAAACGAACGTGTGTTTGATACGGCCATGGGCGAGAAGTTCATTACCATGTTCATTGCTCGTTACAACCAGCATACGAAAGTACTCGAATATATCAACGCAGGGCATAACCCACCGCTATTCTACGATAAAACCTTGGGTGAAGTCTCTTACCTTACATTTGGTTGTATTGGTCTGGGTATGCTCGATGAAATACCGGTTATTCACGCTGGATCGAAGCTGATAGATCACCCCTCTAAGTTACTTTGCTATACGGACGGGCTTGTTGAGGTGTTAAGGGATGCTGTTGTTGAGGTTGATCTTAAGGCCATTGAAGATCAGTTGATCAATGATGATTCCATCGATTCAAACCTCAAGAGTATTATTCGGGTTCAACATCTCGATATCGACAATCCTGAGTTGTTCGACGATGTTTCAATTGTCGGAGTCGAGTTCCTTTAATGCCTTTTTTTCGTTACGAAGACGAAGATCTGCTGCTACAATTACTGCCGCAAAGGCCCAGAAAGGTGCTGCAATTTCATCTGTATCCAGGAAGTTGTTTAACGTGCTGTGCATTAAATAGGTTGATATGCCAAGCAATGAGGTAAGAACCAGCATGCGCATCTCTGTTTCGGTGCTTGTGTGGTAGTATCTTATTCCAATATAAAATAGGATGATAAGAATTAGCAGATAAAAAATCAACGCTGGCAGACCCGATTCGGCCATCAATCCAAGGTATTCGCTATGAGCATTACCACCACTTCCTCGGTTTGTGCTAATAATTGTTCGGTCATTCGCCACCTGAAAATCGCCATAAACGAAAATGTAGGTTCCCGGGCCCCAACCAATGATGGGGCGTTTTTTAAATAGTTCGATGGCCGAGTGCCAGCGATTTAGCCTCTCGGCGTTTGATGCATCGGAACTTACGTTGGTGATTGATCGGAAGTGCTCGAAGAGGTTTGTACTCGATACCGCTTTAGTGTGCTCCATCGCAACGCTAATTTCCTCTTGGAATGAAAAGAATAGTGTGGCTATTATGCCCGCTGCAGCGACAATCGTCCTAAGTTTAATTCTTAAGTAAATAAGCATGAAAATCCCACCTGCAAAGAATAGACTAAGCCACGCAGCGCGAGTATAGGAAAGAATAAGTGCTCCAATAAAGAATGAGAGAACTAGGGCGTTGATAACTCGCTTAAGAACTCCCTTTTTCGAGATAAGTTGTATAATTAAGAAGGGAATTATAAATGCTATGGCTGCTGCATACGAGGTGTGATCGTTGAAGAAAGGGCAGGGAGATGAGGCTGCTGCTGATTTGGAGAGCAAACCACTCTCTGCTTGCTTCACTAGGGTAAGAATCGCAACAATAAAGAGACCTAATGTGTAGGCCCAAAAGAATTGGTAAATGTGGTTTTTTCGCTTAAATAGATATACCGAAAAGAAAAAGAAAGCAGCAAAGAACCAGCATCTTACTAAAATATATTTAATGGATACTAATGGGAATTCACTCCCGAGGGTGTCTAGCAGAAGCCATCCAATAAATGCATAAATGGCAATGGAAACCGAATGATGAGTGATCTCACGTGGAAGCCTGCGTGGAGTTAATTGAAGCAGCATTATCGCTATTAAGAATAGTGCTAGAATAGGTTCGGTGGGAAGTATGATTCCAAACCCCAACTCTGGTGCAATATCCCTAATCTCAACGGAAAGAGGGGCGAGGAATGCAAGGCCAAAGATCATTTTCTCTGGTGCAAGAAATACTAACAATATACCCAGAAGGGCTATTGGTGCAAAGAAAAAGTATTCAATACCCTTCGTTAGGAGATAGCCATTAATAAGAACAAATAGCAGGCCAGTGGTCCAGATTGTTAGCGTATTACTCTTCAACGGAGGTCTCGATCCAAACTTCATTCTTTAAATATTCCTTAGCAAATACGATAAATAGTGCGAGAATAAATGCCCCGATTCCTGCGGTTATAGTGGTTATTGCCCTTTTTGGATAAGCTTTAACTTCTGGTTTTTCTGCTCTATCTACATTGAAAATACTGGAAATAACTTGGTTTGCCTCAGCAAGTATTCCTGTTTCACTCTCTTCTATTTTGGCTATTTCGGTACCTTTATTGAACAGTTTCGCTTCTAGGCTTGCGGTATGAGCAGAGAAATTTTTCAGATTGGAGAATTCCTTCTCAATTCGATTTGTCCGTTCCTTATTGTTCGCCGCTATCTCTTGTAGTTTAATCCGATATATTTCTTTTGTTTGTCCGGCGATATCTACTAAGCCCAATTTGCGGTAGCGGGTTAAGGAATCCTCTAGTTGTTTGTATTCGCCCAGAAGTATTTTTTTTCGTGCGAGAAGGAAATTATAGGCTCCCATGGATCGCTCTCGCCTTGTTGCACGAAATGCTGAGTCTACTTCTTCTGCAATGGTGTTTGCCACTAAGGCGGCAGTTGCAGGGTCGGTGTCGTAAGCCTCAATATGCAGTGCATTAAACCTTGTTAAGTTTAGACTGACGTTGTTATCCCAGATATTATCAAAGGAGTAGTTCTTTCTTGCATTGTTTGTGGTGTCAATACCGTAGTGCTGCCACAGATTTATTCGGTTGGCAACACGTCGTCGGATACCTTGGCTGGACACAACCTCCATAAGTTGCTCTGCCTCGTCCTCACCTCCAAATTCAGAAACGCCTCGGTAGTATCCGGTAAGACCAATCATTTCTTTTCCAGAATTTGTAGGCGCAGTGGAGTATATAATTGCTGTAGCTTTAAATTTTGGCTTGATAAGAAAGGTGATGCCAAAGGTTACAACTGCAGCAATTAGCGGTATCAGTGTAATCGCGATACGGTAATGCCATGCGGTAAGTATGATAATGCTGAAGTTTAGCGGTTCTTGTTTTGTCATGACACTATTGCTGAATAATTCTCACAATTGAATAACTCTTTTTCCCTTTTTGCACCAAAAGGTATTTCCCGTTTAAGAAATCAGAAATACTAATGGTGGCTTCTGCCGATTCCAGTTTCTCCTTGTTAATACTAATGCCGCCGCCTTGGATTAACCGGCGCATTTCACCTTTCGACGCAAAAACCTTGGTTTTTTCTCCAAGCAAGTCCACCACGTTAATTGGCGTAGCGATCTCTGTTGCTTGGATCTCAAACGTTGGGACTCCCTCAAATATTGCAAGGAAGGTGTCTTCGTCAATTTTGCGAAGGGTCTCCGATGTTGATTTTCCAAATAGGATATCTGAAGCCTCTACTGCGCTATCGTAATCGGCGCGGGAGTGGACCATTACGGTTACTTCTTCGGCCAACTTTTTCTGGAGTGTCCGCAAGTGCGGCGCTTCTGTATGTTCTGTGATTAGGGCTTCTACTTCTGCTTTTGGAAGCATGGTGAATATCTTAATATACTTTACCGCATCATCATCCGAAACGTTTAGCCAGAATTGGTAGAAACGGTAGGGGGAGGTGTAGCGGGAGTCGAGCCAAATGTTGCCGGTTTCGGTTTTGCCAAACTTACCACCATCGGCCTTGGTAATGAGCGGGCAGGTAAGCGCGTATGCCTCACCGGAGGCAATACGCCGAATTAACTCGGTGCCGGTGGTGATATTTCCCCATTGATCGGAGCCACCCATTTGCAGCTTGCAGTTGAAGTTTTGGTATAAGTGAAGAAAGTCGTAACCCTGAACAAGCTGGTAGGTGAATTCGGTGAACGACATGCCAGATTTGGATTCCTCCCCAAGTCGTTTTTTGACCGAATCCTTCGACATCATGTAGTTTACCGTGATGTGCTTGCCTATATCTCGAATGAAATTGAGGAATGAGAACTCCTTCATCCAGTCGTAGTTGTTCACCATTAAGGCTGAGTTGGGCTGGTTCGATTCAAAGTCGAGAAAGCGAGAAAGCTGTTTTTTGAGAGCCTCTTGGTTGCTGCGGAGAGTGGGTTCGTCTAGGAGATTTCTCTCCTGCGATTTACCCGAAGGATCACCAATCATGCCGGTGGCACCGCCTACCAGTACTACGGGCCGGTGTCCGCTTGCCTGAAGATGTTTTAACATCATAACACCAACAAGATGACCAATGTGTAGCGAATCTGCGGTTGGGTCAATTCCAACGTAGGCCGTGGTCATCTCCTTCTTAAGCAACTCCTCGGTTCCGGGCATAACATCATGGATCATGCCCCTCCATTTTAGCTCTTCAACAAAATTCATTTTTCCAGAAATTTGCTCAAAGATAGCAAAAAGGAGTATTTAACCTTTTTATGCAGTTATAAAAGTCACAAGTCGGATAATTATACTTGCCAAAACCAACACTATAGGATAGACAATGCCTACGAAAAGCATTCGGAAGATTGTTGTTCTCTTTCGGCCGATGTAGAATTTGCGTAGAGCAATGAAGGTGCAGAGGAGTAACCCAATGAATGGTACCCGCGGAAAGGCGTGATGCGACTAACTGAAATCGGTTGGTGTTGGTTCGCTTTTCGTTGGTTGAGGTTTTTCGTTCAGGTTACACTGAAGTTCCTTCGCTCGGTGAATCATTGGAGATGTTTTTTTTAATTTGGGTGCTAATCTCTTCTATTCGCAAAAGCGGAATAATTGTCGGGGCAAATTTCTCAACTGGATTATATAGGTATGATTCTTCAATAGCCTTTTTTGGTAATATACCTGTTTTTGAATTGAATAAGGAAATGGTCCAGAGCAGCACGCTGAGGATGAGAGCCGTCTTAGTCATAGAGAAAAGTGATCCGCATAATCGGTTGAGCATGCCAAGATTTGTGGCTTCAATCATACTATCGACCAACTTGCCAATAAGTAAAACTACGACTACCAATACGCAGAGTACCATCAGGAAAGAAATCAAGGGAAGCGTCTCAGAATTGGTGTTAAAGAGGTGAGCCAACTTAACGGAAGCCCATCCGGAGAATTTTATAGCTCCAAAAATTCCCACAAATAGCGCTGCCAGTCCAAATATTTGGGAAACAAACCCCTTCATAAAGCCACGCACGGCACCAAAAACAAGAAGTGCACCTAGGATTATGTCAAGATACCCCATTAAAACTTGATTTAATTGCGCTGTGAATATAATAAATTGTGGGGTTAGGCAAAAATGTGGGGTTATTTTTCCCTGTTGATCCTTTTTACATAAACCCTTTTATGATCGCCCACATCGTAAAAGTCGGCAAAGGTAGCTTCGAGTTTGCATCCGGCCGATTCATAAAATCGGTGAGTAGGGGCATAGAGTTCTTTGTCCGAAGTTTCAATGTAAATTGCCGTTCCGCCCCACGCGTCTATATCCTTTACCACCTCATTAAGTAGGATTTTTCCATATCCTTTTCCTCTATGATTATTGTGAACAACAATCCAGTATAGGTCGTAACTTGTTTTGGTGCAAGGGATAAGCCCATAGCACGCATAGCCAACCGGTTTTCCTTCGAAATCGACAAATGCAAATTCGTATCCGCTCTCCTTCCCCTTGGCAACGGCTTCCTCAACCAATTCTCCAGCTACTGGGATCTCATGATCGTAGAAGAAACCTGTTGATTTCACGATCTCCATTACGGCATTAATGTCCGTTTGGGTTACCGTTTTTCTTACGGATATCTTATCAGCCATATCTCCTGTTTTGTCTTTTTTAGTCTGTCTTTTATATTAGATGGCATCAGCCACTATTCTACGTATCATTTCTGTTGTGTCTATTCCTAGGTGAGTGCAAGCTGCCACAAAACCGCTGTCGGGGGAGATGCAAGGATTTGCATTAACCTCGAGGATGAAGGGTTGGTTGTTTTTGTCGACTCGGAAATCGACCCTAGCGTATCCCCTTAGGTCTAGTTCTTTCCATGTTTTTTTACAAATATCAATCAACTCGGTCAGCAGAGCGATATCGCTGGAAGGGAAATCAAAAGTTCGCTGTGTATTCTTGTATTCAAAGGAATCTTCAAGCCACTTTGCAGTATATCCAACTACTTTTGGTTTGCTATCGGGGTAGTCAATAAATAGGATCTCGGCGGGCGGCATCACTATGGGGCCTTTTTCGCTGGCTAGGATTGAAATATTGAACTCTCTGCCATCGATATATTCTTCAATGTAGTGGGTTTCGTTACTGTAATCCTGTATTTTCGCTATGGCTGCAAGGTCATTGCCATCAAAAACGGAATGCTCATCGAGACCTAACGAACCCTCCTCCCATATTGGTTTTAGGATATAGCGTTTGTTGGACTCGGCTTTAAAGGCTGATGGGGCGTACCATGGGGCAGTGGGGAGTCCTGCTGCCGATAGGATCTTTTTCGCTAGCACCTTGTTGGTCGTAACGAACATCGATTCGGTATGGGAACCCGTATACGGTATGCCTAGTGTGTCAAGGTAGGCTGGTGAGAAGTATAGTAAACTCCCATGGTTGTTGATGGACTCCACGAGGTTGAAAACTACAACGGGGTTGGCCGATTTAATCGCTTTTCCGGCTCTCTTCAACTTAATGGAAAAGGGAATAGCCACAGTCGCGTAGCCTAGCCTTGTTAATGCCTCTGATACTAAGTTGACTTGGTCGAGTACATCTGCTTCGTCGGCCTTTGCGTCTTTTGAAAGTTTGTTGAAAAGGATTACCGCACTTCTTGAAGACATGGTTTTGGCATTTGTAAGTTTAATCGTTGGGTGGCCGATTTCATTATTCTTTCAATAAGTTCGAGGTAGGTTATTCCAGCCTTATAGGATAGGATTGGCAGGTCCGAATGGATTGGATTAAGCCCAGCAAGTGGATTGACCTCAATGAAATTTGGAACCCCATTTTTATCCATTCTTAAATCAACTCTGCCGCCATCCATACAGCCAAGTGCTCTCCAAGCATCTAGGGCCACCTTGTAGCATAACTTACTGACGCCCTTCTCGGGGAGAGAGTATTCTACTCTGGTTTCATAATTTTCCTTGTTAAACAGGGAGTAGATGGCATCCTCGCTTTTATCGACAATATGCACCTCCATAATTCCAATGGCGCTGGCTTGTTCCCCTGTGCCAATAATTCCAACAGTAAATTCCCTTCCGGGTAGATACTCCTCAACCAATACGGGTTGCTTGAATTGCTCTAGCAACACTTCAGTCCATTGGGCTAACTCTTTTTGTGTCTTGATCAACGATTTTCCTGAGATACCTTTCCCAGTACCTTCGGCCACTGGTTTTATAAATAGGGGATAGTTTAGGTTTACTTTTTTAAGGTCAGTCATGGTTTCCACCACCTTGAACGGAGCCGTTGGAATGCCGCAATCACGGACCACATGCTTCGTTATTCCCTTATGCAGGGTTAGGCATAACACTAAGGGGTCGGAGAAAACGTAGGGGATTTTATAGGCATCCAGAAGTGCCGGAACTTGTGCTTCGCGGCCGATACCATAAACGCCCTCGGCAATGTTGAAAACAATGTCCCAGCGATTACCTGCAGTAAGTGCTTTTGTTAATTCACCTATGTTGCCAATCCGTTCGGTGGTGAACCCTAACGTTTGAAGGGCATTTTCAATACCTTCAATGGTCTCGTCCGAGTCAAACTCGGCCACTTCCTCCTTGGTGAAGCCATTCTGGAGGTAAGTGCTTTTGCTGTCGTATGTTATTCCTGCTTTCATCTGATTCTCGTTTTTTAATATTTACTTACTCCACTTAGTATAGTTGAATTGCCTTTGTTTTGGAGCCTGTTCATGTTTTAATCGGGGTTGTTTTATTTCTTTTTTGTGGTGTTTGGTTTTCCCGAATCGGGATTGCCGTCAACCATTCCTCGGAAGAAGTTTTTCGCGTTAATTCCGATGTTTTCAGTTTTATAGCCACCTTCCTGCACTACTAGAGTGCGGAGTTTAAGTTTTCCAATCAAAGCTCCGTTCTCGTAAAAATCCTGAGCAGTAAGGGACCACGTTCCGGTAGGGTCGCCCTTTGCAACGTCAAGGCCAAGGGCTACAATTAAGTAGTCTGGGGCGAAGGCATTGATTTTTTTGAGTGCTTTTTCCAATGTTTTTCGGTAAAGGATTCCATCAATATTCTCCGATAACGGATAGTTAATATTGTATCCCAACCCATCGCCATCGCCTTTTTCATCATCGTAACCCGAAAAGTAGGGGTAAGCAAACGACGGATGGCCATGAATGGAGATGGTGAGGACTTCTTTTCTGGAATAAAAAATTTGTTGTTGTCCATTTCCGTGGTGGTAATCGATATCGAGAATGGCAACACGGCCATATTCCGATAGCATTTGGGCTGCAATGGCGCAGTTGTTGAAATAGCAAAACCCGCCAAATACCGCACTCTCGGCATGGTGGCCCGGTGGCCGGATAAGTGCATAGGCAATGGGGTGGTTTTCTAAAATCTTGTCTGCTGCCGTGAGGGTGCAATCCACTGCCCGACGAGCTGCAAAAAAAGCGTCGCGAGTTATGGGTGTAAAGGTGTCGATGCAGTAGTAGCCTGCTGCCATCATCCTGTTTTTCGGGGGCTTTTCCGCATTCCTGATAGGGAATACATAGGGGTAAAGTGACTCCTTAGGTGCTATCTCCTTGCATACTTTTTTAAGATAATTGAATAGACTTGCCTTGTGGACAAGCTTTATGTGGTCCTCTGAATAGGATTCCGGAGGAATTTCACGAAACAGTTCTGTCTTTAGTAACTCTTTGTGTATTCTTCCAATACGAACCGGCGACTCAACATATCCGCGCTCCCGTACATGGTGAATTTGATGCTTATCGTTTATTACCAGTATTATTTTTTGCCTTGGAATAATCAACTCGTTGCTTGTCGCTACACTCTCTTTTTTAATGTAACGGAAGTCTCGACGCATCACCACACCTGGTTCGATGGAGTTTATAACGGTATCTACATACTCCTTTGGGCACAGTTCCGCATATTTACGCTCCAAAATTGCCCTAACAATCATTCTTAACTGCGAACCTAGCAGGTGTTCCTCTCGGCCAATGTTGTCGTATACCAAGTGAGGCGGACACGTATCATTCGGGGATACGGGCGTTTCATATAGGGTATTGATTATGGGTCTCGCTCCGTAGTTTTCGTAGAATCGGAGCCGTTTCTTGTTTTCGGGAATAAGCGATGCTTCTGTACACAACGACGGCTCATCGGGGAGGCATTCAAAGAATAGTCCAAGCGATTTTAGTTTTTTTGCTTCCTCCCTTACTCTTTCGTAAAGGGCACCACCAACACCTCCCGAAATTACCTCCCTGCGGGTGGCAATATAGTCGAGAAAGCAAAATTCTAAATCGGAAGCGTAGTAAAGGTAGGCACAACCCTTCACCAAGCCTTTGTGGTCTTCGGCTACAAACAACTTGGTTGTGAATCGATACTTCAGTGGGTTTCGCAACTGCTCGGGGATAAGGTCGAATTCCTCTTTGTTCACCGTTGCGAAGTGCGATTGGAGTATCTCCTTTACCTGCTCTATCGCGGCTTTATCCCTTGGATAAATGTCGCTTGTTACCGTTCTTATCCGGAACATGGCTGCATGCTTTTAACCAACATTCTGCTGGTAGCATTGCGATGAGTAGGGTTAAGTTGAGGTTTTTGCCAGCGTTCGCGTTGGTGTTTGCCAATGCAACGTTGGTTTTTTGTCCTCTCGGTTGAGAGAAGTTTGCCTTCTAGAGGCAGGGCATAGCCATTGTTTATGGCTAACCGTGGATTTGCTACGTTTTTTATGGACGAGGGAGGTTCCTCTTTCTCGGTTGTCGTATCATCAACCCTAAATACTAGTGCGTCTTCTGCTTCCATAGTTGTGGAGCGTTTCCTGTTTAGCGAAGGACAAGATTGGCTCCCAGCGATTGATTTTACACACAATGTTACGGCTTTTTTGAAGCTATTATTCTCTTCTGGTCATAATTTTATTAATCGTTTATGTGGTTTTTTTACTGCTAATGATAACTCCCAAGTATACAAGTGTCTAGAATTATTTGCAAAGCAAAAAAATGTGGTAGTGATCCCAAATATTAAGAAACCGTTTGCCGTTTAGTATTTAGGCGGATTGGTAGATTCGCCCTTGACCTTGATTCTAATTTTTTTTCGCGTAATAATTCGAGTAGTCCTCTGGATTTCTGTGGCAGATTATTTTTAGTTTAAAAGAGAATAGCGTTTCTGCTAATTGTTAAAATTAATTGATTAGTTGTGCTTTATATGATTCTGAATTAAGAAAAGAAAGTTGTGCTTTCAAAGATTATTGGAAGGGTTGGGTGGCTTACATAAGGGGAAAAGGCAACAAAAATATGTTTCGAGAAGTAATTTGCTAGTAATTTTTAGTGAATGTGATTTTAGGCTAGTTGTTCTGAGTTCGCTTCTTGCTTTTTTAATGTTAAGAAGAACAGATGTGTAAGTATTCCGGTAATTGCGTTTTTTACATCATGCATTAACTTCTCTTTTTTCAGCATAAGGTTTTGTGGAAAGAAAAAAGCTAGTAAATTTGCCCCCTCAAGGGTGAAATGAAAAATAAAGCTACAAAGCTTTGTATGTCATTCAAAGTTTTATACTTTTGCACTCCAATTGTAATGAAAAAATTTATTACCGATGTACGCGATTGTTGATATAGCAGGACAGCAGTTTAAGGTTCAGAAAGATCAGAAGATTTACGTGAACCGTTTGGTGGGTGAAGAAGGAGACCAACTTAATTTCGATCAAGTGTTCATGTTGGACAATGACGGTCAAGTGGTTGTAGGTACTCCCACCGTGAAGGATGCTAAAGTATCCATCGTTATCCTTAACCACCTAAAGGGTGATAAGGTAATTATCTTCAAAAAGAAGAGAAGAAAAGGATACAAGATGAAAAGAGGCTTCCGCGCAAGCTTAACTCGTATTCAGATTCAAGAAATAGTTGCATAATTGATAAAACCTTTCGGAAATGGCACACAAAAAAGGAGCTGGTAGTTCTAGGAACGGACGTGAATCCGAAAGCAAACGTCTTGGCGTTAAGCTTTTTGGAGGACAAGTTGTTAAGGCCGGCGGAATCATCGTTCGTCAGCGTGGTACTGTTCATAATCCTGGACTAAATGTTGGTGTAGGAAAAGACCATACTCTGTATTCTCTTGTTGAAGGCGTTGTAAGCTTCCGCAAAAAAAGAGACGATAAGTCTTACGTTTCGGTTGTTCCTGCTGCCGAGTAATACAAAATATTTGATACATTTACTCCTGATATTTGCTGTCATCGGCCGCAAATATCAGGAGTTTTTTATTTGTATAAAATAAGCATATTATGCTCACCCTTAAGCAAATTCGCGAAAATACTGCCGATATTGTCGAGCGCCTTCTTGTTAAAGGTTTCGATAGTAGAGGGCTGGTGGAAGAAATTGTAACGCTCGATGATGAGCGTCGCTCAGTGCAGAAGACACTGGACGATAACCTTGGCGAACAAAACCGAATTGCCAAAGAAGTTGGACTTCTTTTTCAGCAAGGAAAAAAGTCCGAGGCTGATTCTGCAAAGGTTAAAACTGGCGAACTCAAGGAGGTATCCAAAGAGTTGGGCCTGAAGTTGGCTGAAATTGAGACTGAACTAAACTCTAAGTTGGTTCTACTGCCTAACGTGCCTCACGCCACTGTACCTAAAGGGAAAACTCCTGAGGAGAATGTGGTGGTAAGAGTTGGTGGACATATGCCAAAGTTGGCACCTTCGGCTGTTCCGCACTGGGATCTTGCAAAGAAGTATGATATTATCGATTTCGAACTGGGCAATAAGCTTACTGGTGCCGGATTTCCGGTGTTCAAAGGTGCTGGAGCCCGCTTCCAACGAGCTTTGATCAGCTACTTCCTCGACACAAACACTGCTGCAGGTTATACGGAAGTGCTTCCGCCCTTTATGGTAAATGCAGAATCGGCATATGGTACTGGTCAGCTGCCCGACAAAGAAGGACAGATGTATCACTGTAATGTGGATAACTTCTATATGGTTCCAACTGCCGAAGTTCCTGTTACCAATATTTTTAGGGATGTTATTCTCCAAGAAAAAGAACTTCCAGTCAAGTATACCGCCTATACTCCATGCTGGAGACGTGAGGCTGGTAGCTATGGTAAGGATGTTCGAGGGCTTAATCGTTTGCACCAGTTCGATAAGGTAGAGATTGTTCAAGTGTCGCATCCCGATACCTCCTATGAGGCGCTCGATGGTATGGTGCGCCATGTTGAGGCACTTATTCTATCGCTTGGATTGCCTTACCGCATTTTGCGGTTATGTGGTGGCGATATGGGTTTTACCTCTGCCTTAACCTATGATTTCGAAGTTTACTCTGCTGGTCAACAAAAATGGTTGGAGGTAAGTTCGGTGTCAAATTTTGAGTCATTCCAGGCCAATAGGCTTAAGCTACGGTTTAAGGATGATAAGAAAACGCAGTTGGCTCATACCCTAAATGGTAGCTCGTTGGCGTTGCCTCGTATTGTTGCTGCTCTTTTGGAGAACAATCAAACTGAAGAGGGTATTGTAGTCCCCGAGGTTTTAAGAAAGTATACCGGTTTCGATCTCATAAAGTAGGTGGCCGCTATTTTTCTGGAATAAGATAGTTAGGGAGTGTGTTTTTCACGCTCCCTTTTTCGTTTAGGTGGGTTAGCCAACCCACAAGTTATTAGAATTGTTTATTTTCGAAAAAAAGTTTTTATGAGCGCATATATCGTAAATATTACCGCAAAGGTTGAGTCTGCAGAAAGCAATGGCTACAAAACGTGGGTCATGGATCAATTTATTCCGTTCCTTAATGATTTGGCCCTTGGTCAACATGTCGTTTTTACCCGCGTTCTCGATAAGGACGATCTCGATGGGGATACCTTTTCTATTCAAATTGGGGTAGGCGGTCAGCAGGGTGTTGCCTTCTTCGAAAAGGAGGGGATGCCTGAATATCTTAAGATGACAACTACCTTGTTTGCCGGTAAAGTTTATTATTTCAAGACATTATTGGAAATTCAGTAGACCAATGAAAGTTCAATCGAAAGCCTACGTTTTTGGCTCACTAACAGTACTGTTTTGGGCAACGGCTGCTTCTGCATTTAAGATTGGGCTTGCGCATCTGTCGTTTATTCAGTTGCTGTTTATCGCAAACCTTACTTCACTACTGATTCTCCTTGGGTTTATTGTTATGCGCGGGGAGATTTCAGCGGTAATAAAAACCAAAGCAAGGGATTTATTCCATTCTGCTTTTTTGGGTATGCTAAATCCTTTCGGTTATTATCTTATTCTGCTGAAGGCCTATTCCTTGCTTCCGGCTCAGGTAGCGCAACCCTTGAACTTTGTATGGCCGGTAATGCTCGTGTTTTTGGCTGTTCCTATTTTGGGTCGAAAGTTGTCGCGTTGGAGTATTGTGGCCTTGTTGGTTAGCTTTATTGGGGTGATGCTTATCTCGTCCCAAGGCGACCTCTCCTCGCTGGGGAATTCAAATCCATTAGGGGTAATTCTCGCCCTTTCAAGCTCTTTGCTTTGGGCGCTTTTTTGGGTGCTCAATGTTAAGGATAAGCGACCTGAAGAGATCAAACTGTTTCTTAGTTTTTTATTCAGCTTCATTTATCTGATTGGCTTGTCTCCCTTTATTCCTGAGTTTTATAGCATTGATCCGATTGGTATTCCTGCCGGTATTTACGTGGGTTGTTTCGAAATGGGTTTTGCCTTTCTCTTCTGGTTAAAGGCTTTAAGCATTTCGACCTCGACCGATAAGTTGGGCAATATAATCTATTTGGTTCCCTTCCTTTCGCTGATTTTCATCCACTTCGTTTTGGGTGAATCGCTTTATTGGACAACTTTTGCAGGACTTATTCTTATCATCATTAGCGTAATATTTCAGCAAGTTATCGATAAAAAAACGCAAGATTTATGAAAAAGCTCTTTGTGCTTCGGGTTCAACCGCTTCTTATCATGGCTTTAATCGTCATAGGTTTTTTGGGTTGTAGCAAGGACGATGAATTGACGGCCGATCAAGACGCCAATACGCAGCTTTATGCTGCTATGAAATCTTATTACCTCTGGTATGATAAGATGCCCAATATCGATCCGGCAAATTATTCTGATCCCTATAAATTACTTGAGGCAATCAAATATAAAGAGGTCGATCGATACAGTTTTGTGATGAGCAAACAGGAATTTGACGACTACTTTAATAGAGGCGTCTATGTTGGTTTTGGTTTTTCGCTGGCTTTTGATGCGCAAAGCAACCTTCGTATTGCTTATATCTTTACCGATAGTCCGTTGAAAACACTTGGCGTTACACGTGGTTGGAGTATAACCCAAATAAATGGTAGTGTGCCTACGTCCACTAACTTGGCATCATTGCTGGGTCCGGCAAATGCTGGAGTTTCGGCAACCATTAGGTTGGTAGACTTGAATGGAGTCGTTCATGAGGCTACTTTCACGAAACGTGAGGTTGCGTTTAACAGTGTATTAGTTAAAAAAGTTATAAATGTAGGCGGAAAAAATGTTGGATATTTGGCTTTCCAAAGCTTTATTGCCAACTCAAAGGATGAGTTAAATAACGCGTTCCAATACTTCAACGAACAGGGAGTGGAGGAGTTGGTGGTTGATTTGCGCTATAATGGTGGTGGTTTAACATCCGTAGCAACTCAGCTGGCCAGCCTGATTATTGGGACTGGTAATACTACTAAAACATTCTTTAGTTATATTCACAACAGCAAGCAATCGAGTCTTGATACTACTATTAAATTCGACGACAATCCTTTTGCATTGCAGGGTATTACTAAGGTTGCATTTATTGGAACGAAAGCTACGGCTTCTTCGAGTGAGTTGGTTATAAATGGGCTCAAGCCATATATGAATGTAAAATTGGTTGGGGAGAATACATATGGAAAACCGGTTGGTATGTATGTCTTTACCTACAAGAACTACGCTTTTGCTCCCATTTGTTTTTCTACCCAGAATTCACAAGATGTAGGCGATTATTACAGTGGTCTTGAAGTGGATGTTTTGGCTGCTGATGATTTGTCCCGCGATTTTGGTGACTTACAGGAAGAGAGTTTCTCTAAAGCGCTTCAATCATTAGGTATTTCAGCGGGCATTCGCAGCCGGGCGATTGCACCAACAGCATTGATGGTAACACCTAATAGCGAGATTGGAAAGTTAACGGGAGTATACTAATGGTTGAAAAAAAGTCAACGACGGAGAAAATAATCTTGGGCATCGATCCTGGCACAAATCTGCTTGGCTATGGTATAATTCGCGTGGAAGGCAAGAAGATGGAACTTGTGGTAATGGGCGTTATTGAGTTGAATAAGATCAAGGATCATTACCTTACCCTGAAAAAGATTTTTGAGAGAGTAAGCCATTTGGTGGAGGAGTATAAACCGGATGAGTTGGCCATTGAGGCTCCGTTTTTTGGGAAAAATGTGCAGAGTATGCTCAAACTTGGTCGGGCACAGGGTGTAGCGATGACCGCGGCGCTTATGCACGATATTCCCATCTTCGAGTATGCCCCACGGAAAATTAAGATGAGTATAACAGGGCGGGGTGAATCGTCGAAAGAGCAGGTGGCTGCTATTCTTCAAAATATGCTTAAGATAAAGGAACTGCCAAAGGATTTAGATGCAACTGATGGCTTAGCTGCTGCGGTTTGCCATTTCTTTCAGTCGAATAGTGCATTGCCTGCGGCAACAAAAGGTTCGGGATGGGCGGCCTTTTTGAGCCAGAACCCCGATCGGATTAAAAAGGTATAGTATCGGCGAAAGTAAACTCCGGTTAGCAGCATAATACCCTAAGCGGCAAGCTTAGGCTTGTCGATGGAGTGTGCTGCTAACCGGAATTATTCTATATGAATTCTTTGGTGATTGCTTCTGCAAGTCCTTTAAACTCCTCAGGCGTGAGCTTAATCTTTGGTTTGCGAAAGTCTATGTCGCTTTCGGTGTTAAGCGGAACAAGATGGATGTGGGCATGCGGTACTTCCAGCCCAAGAACAGCTACGCCAATGCGCTTGCAAGGAATTGCCAGTTCAATGGCATGTGCAATGCGTTGGGCAAAAAGTATTAGCCCTGCCAGTGTCTGCTGATCCAGAGCAAAAATGTAATCGATCTCTTTCTTCGGAATAACGAGGGTGTGCCCTTTAGCCATTGGGTTAATGTCGAGAAAGGCATAGTAGTCTTCGTCCTCGGCTATTTTGTAGCTGGGGATTTCTCCATTAACAATGCGGGTGAATATTGTTGACATGGCTTTCTATTGACAGTTATCGCGAAATTTCCATGATTTCGAAAGTCACATCGCCCGAAGGAACCGTAACGGTAACCGAGTCACCAACCTTCTTTCCTAGGAGGGCTTGAGCGATGGGAGTGCCAATGGAGAGTTTAGACTCTTTTAGGTTTGCTTCGCTTTCGGCAACGAGCAGGTATTCCATCTTAGCGCCAGTTTTGGTGTTTTTGATGGTAACGCGATTTAAGATTTGAACCTTGGAAATGTCAATCTTTGTTTCGTCGAGAATACGGGCATGAGCAACAATGTTCTCGAGTTTCGAGATCTTAAGTTCCATGAGTCCTTGTGCCTCTTTTGCTGCATCGTACTCAGCGTTTTCTGAAAGATCGCCCTTGTCTCTTGCCTCTGCAATTTGGCGCGAAATGGCAGGTCTTTCCACGTTTTTAAGTTGGTCAAGTTCAGCTTTTAATCTCTGAAAGCCTTCCTCGGTTACGTAATCTACCTTGGCCATGATTTATTAGTTTAATTAGGGTAAATAAAAAAGAATTCCGATCACTCGGAACTCTCCCTTTCGGGCAAATATAGTAAAAAAGTTTATAATTGAACCGCTTAGGTTCGTCCTTAAATTTCTTGAAATTTAGGTTTCAGTATCTCTGCGTAAACCATTGCGTACTTAAGGTTGAAGTTGGTTACGTAGGGCGATACTTCATGCATTTCCGCCTCTTCTCGCTTCTTTTGATCTGCGTCAAAGGTAGTCATTGCTGTTAATTCCCCCTCAAAATTACTTTCATTTTCTACTGAGAGTTTTGTCGGATTATAGATACTATCCTCTACGGTGTCGATGGGAGTAAATGCTGCTGTTGCTGGGGTGTCGAGGAGTTGCTCACTATAGCTAGGGTACTCCTGCTCTTCCGAATATGCCTCCTCCGAGTAGTAGCCATTCTGCATACGGGCACTCGGTTGCTCGGCTGGCTCTTCCTGTGCCGGGCCGGCCTTTCCAAACGACTCAAAGATCTCTTCGAATGGATCGGATCGAGTGGTTCTTGGTGCCGCTTGCTCTCCACCAAAAATGGCGTCGAATGGCGAACCCTCAGCAGGTTCTTCCTTCTGCTGTTTTTTCTTTGTGAACGCCTTGGAGAGTATAAACAGCCCAATGGCAATGAGGTAGATTATAGTGCTCTTATCCATGGTTATAGGACTAGATGTTTTTATTTTTTCTTTCGTGCCTTTCGCTTACTTACCTTTTCGGGGTAGTTGATGGGTTTTGCTTCCATCTCTTTTTGTAATCGTTTTCTATCTTCCGGTGGCTGGTGCGACAGGTGACGCTTTATCATCTGTTTGCGACCCTTTTCCTCCCGTTGTTTTTGCTTACTCTTAAATCTTTCTGTCGCTTTTTTATCTTGAGCCACCCTCCATCTTGCTATTCTGCGTCTTAATGGAGCCTTAATCGGACCGTTATCTATGGAGTATTTTGTGTCTTGCGCCTGAAGGTCAATTGATGCTAAGGGCAACAAAAGGACGAGTATTAACGTTTTAACCAATAACTTCATTTCTCAAAGGTACAATTATATTGTGAATCATAGATGTTTTATAGCTTGGGTAGTATCCTTAAGTTCGAAACAGTTCAATGACGAATGTACGCATTCTAAATATAGTTTTACCCGAAAATAGGATCAAATTAGTTTTTTTTGCTTGGCAAAGCAATGGAATGTCGTCTCTTTAAAAAATAACGTGCAACTTTGTGGCGAAATTAGAAAGCCAAGTAACTTGATTTATAGGAATGTTTATCGTAATCGAATGAATAGAACTCTTTTTTTCTCTTTCTTTTTTGCAACTCTCCTGGTAATGTTTTCCTCTTGCGAGAAGGAGGCAAAAAGCCCAGTTCCCGATGTTCCTGTTTATTTTCAAGGACAGCTTACCCAGCCGGATTTTGCACCGCTCACTAATCAGTTTAATGCGATAAAGGTGGCGAACCAAGGTTATCGCAGGCATGGTGTTTTGGTTTACTGCAGCGAACCTGGAAACTTCTTAGCATTCGATGCCACCTGCCCACGCGATCTTCTTGATGGATCGGTGGTAATAACTAAAGATAAACCTTTTGAAGCTGTATGCCCCATCTGTAAATCTGTTTATTCCTTAATGAACTTTGGAACTACAACCAATGGCCAACCCTTAAAGCAATACCAAGTCTCCTCTAGCGGTACTGTGATTACTGTAACCAACTAGTTTGTAGGATTCCTAAATGTCTTTGAGAAGTATGTTGTCCGGGTGTTCATTCACTATGGTCTCAAATTTCTCTTGGATTTGTAGTATTTTTTCGAGTGAAGGGTTGTTGGACTCCAACTTTGTATCTACCCCCAGTCGGTCGATGGCCGAGGTTACGTAGTTAATCGAAATTTTTTCAATCCAAATAGCAGGAACGTAGGCGCGTGTTTTTGGTTCTTCTGTATAGGTTTCAACCAATAGGTTAGTGGATGTGAGTCCGTGAATAAGTTGACGCACCAGTCGAATTGGCATTCCTAACTCCACGGAGATGTCGGTGGCGGTGAGCGGTGGAAGTCCATTCTTAAATTGGGCAACAATGCGATGCATCACCAGCAGCGAAAGTGCTCTGCGTGCCCGCGGACTTATGTTTACCGCTTCGTTTTCGAATTCGTAAAGGTGCACGTTTTGAATGGCAAACGATATTTCGGCACCAAAGAGCACAATTAGCCAGCTGGTTTGAAGCCAAATAAGAAACAGTGGAAGTGCCGCGAAACTACCATAGATTGCATTGTATTTTGAAACACCAACCTGAAAGTAAATGTAGGCCCATTGCGTGATTACAAAGACACTTCCCGCTACAATTCCGGCGATGAGCCCCGACTTGAAGTTAACCGTGGTGTTGGGCATCACTATGTATGTAAGTGTAAAGAGAAGCCAAATCAGCACGTAGGGGATAAGCCGTAAGAGGAATATCAGGAACGGGCTTATGTAGCCCAGTAGTTCAACCTGCTGTGCGTATGAGCCTAGTTGGGTGGAGAGGTATACGGTGGCACTGCTCGATGCTACCACTAAAATGGGGGCGATGAGCATCATGGAGAGGTAATCGCTAAATTTTCGCGTAAATGTCCGACCTTTATCTATCTGCCATATGGCATTGAACGATTTTTCGATGTTTGAGAAAACTTGGAGTATCGACCAGAATAGAACAGCAATACCAATACCTGCAATTAAGCCGGTACCGGTTCTGGCCAAAAGAGAGTTGGAGAAGTCGATGAGCTTTATGGCAATCTCCTCATGGCCTTTTAGTGAGTCCATGAGCTGTTGCTCCAGCAGTTTGTCGAATCCAAAACCCTTGGCAATACCAAAACCCATAGCCAAAATGGGGATTACAGACATTAATGAGTAAAAGGTAAGGGCCGAGGCTCGGAGGCTGACCTGATTCTCCATAAATCCACGGAATCCCAGCAGAATTATTCGGAGCGTTCGGTATAGCATCGATTTGTTTCGTGTGTACTGATCAATCCTCAAACTCCAGATACCGTGGGAAAGGAAATGCGTCAGTTCCTTTACCTTCTTGTTTAGTGGCACCTTACTGTTGGGCTTTCCACTTTGGCTCTTCTCACTCATTTGCCTAACTTTTTGCTTTGGGGTGATTTTACTTTAGCAGGCAATTAGTTCACCTGCTGAAGTAAAATTACAATTTTATGATCAGATTATTCGATTTTGGAACTTTTATTCGGGTTCAACTGCTTGGAAAGTGTCGGTTCCCTCTACTCGTTCCAGCTCAGTGCCTACCCGCATTTTTAGGTAGGGGATAATGGCCGGATCGTAGTTGGCGATTACGTTTACTTCAAAAAACATGCTGTTGGTGTCGTCTTCGACGTATTCCTCCGTTTCGGTGCCCGACAGAAAACGCCAACCGCTGTCGTCGTTATCGTCGCGAATTTCGCGGTACATATAGCCAACCTTCATCCCATCTACCGTGATGGTATCGGATGCGTAGCAGTAGCCCATTGAAGGAACGAGTTCCTTAATGTCTTGTGATTTAAGTTTGTAGTTGTTGCTGCCCATAAGTTGGTTGTTAATGTTTAGTCGGATATTAATTGGGTTAAAGTTAACCTATAGTTAAACTTTCGCAAGGCTTTGAGGGCTTTTTACTATAAATTATAAGGACAAAAAAAGCACCCGAATTCAGGTGCTTTTTTATCATAATAATTTGGCCTAGTAGCGGTAATGGTCCGACTTATATGGGCCTTCGGCTTTTACACCAATATAGTCGGCTTGCTTTTTGGTTAGCTGAGTAAGCTTAACGCCGAGCTGCTCCAGGTGCAGGCGAGCAACTTCCTCGTCGAGTTCCTTGGGCAGGCGGTAAACGCCAATTTTCCAAGTCTTGGTCCATAGTTCCAGCTGTGCCAGCGTTTGGTTGCTGAAGCTGTTGCTCATCACAAACGATGGGTGACCGGTGGCGCAGCCAAGGTTTACCAAGCGACCTTCGGCCAAGAGGTAGATGGAGTGGCCATCGGGGAATACGTATTGATCCACCTGTGGCTTAATGTTTATCTGTTTCACCCCAGGCATGGTGTTGAGGCGATCAACTTGGATCTCGTTGTCGAAATGGCCAATGTTGCAAACAATGGTTTGATCCTTCATCGCCTTGATGTGCTCAAGGGTTATGATATCGCAGTTGCCGGTGGTGGTAACGTAGATGTTTCCTTCGCCGAGTGTATCCTCAATGGTTTTGATTTCGAATCCTTCCATGGCAGCTTGTAGCGCACAAATGGGGTCGATCTCCGTTATGATTACGCGTGAGCCGTAGGAGCGCATGCTTCGGGCACATCCTTTACCCACGTCGCCGTAGCCGCAAACCACTACAACCTTTCCGGCAAGCATAACATCGGTGGCGCGCTTAATACCGTCGGCCAGCGATTCGCGACATCCGTAGAGGTTGTCGAATTTGCTCTTGGTAACGGAGTCGTTTACGTTGATGGCGGGAATGAGCAACTCGCCCGATTCCATCATTTGGTAGAGGCGGTGAACGCCGGTGGTGGTCTCTTCCGAAACGCCCTTCCACTCCTTCACGGTGCGGTGCCATTTCTGGTTGTCTTCGGCGAGAATATCCTTGAGCATGGTGAGAATAACTTGCTCTTCGTGGCTTTCAGCTTTATTATTGAGGACGGTAGCGTCCTTTTCGGCCTTAAAGCCAAGGTGGATAAAGAGGGTAGCATCGCCACCATCGTCTACAATAAGGTTTGGACCTTTTCCTCCGGGGAACGAAAGCGCCTGTGCTGTGCACCACCAGTATTCCTCGAGCGATTCGCCTTTCCAAGCAAAAACCGGAACACCTGCAGCGGCAATGGCGGCGGCCGCGTGATCCTGGGTGGAAAAGATGTTGCAGCTGCACCATCTTACATCGGCTCCCAGCTCCACTAGGGTTTCAATGAGCACTGCCGTTTGAATGGTCATGTGGAGCGATCCCATTACGCGGGCACCCTTAAGCGGTTTTTTAGCAGCGTGCTTTTTCCGGATAGCCATCAATCCTGGCATCTCCTTTTCGGCTATTCCAATTTCCTTACGACCCCAGTCGGCCAACGTAATGTCGGCAACTTTGTATGGCAGGGTTTCTACAATTATCTTATCCATATAGTGTAGTGTTTAGTGCGGATTTTTAGACCGTTAAAGTTAGAAAATAGTTTTTGAAAACCTCAAGATTTTTATTTTCTAGGACCTCAATTGCGTGATCGCGGTCGAGGTGCAGCTGGGCTTTTAGGTGCTCTATGGATGGGAACTTAATTTCGTCGCGGAGTTTTTTAACAAATGCAACCTCAATACGATGGTTGTAGATATCCGCGTCGAAGTTAATGATGTGTACCTCGATGGTTCTTGCTAAGGTGTTATCCACCGTGGGGCGGATACCAATGTTCATCATTCCCTTTTCTACCTTGCCATCTACGTGGAGTAGAACGGCGTAAACGCCATGGGCTGGAACCAACTTAAGGGTGTCGTTGGGTTTGATGTTGGCGGTGGGAAACCCAATGGTTCGTCCTAGCTGGCGGCCAGTTTCAATCGTTCCTGCCAGCAAGTAGGGGTAGCCTAGCATATTGTTTGCATGTTCGAGATCGCCACTTGCTAGTGCGGTGCGAATGTTGGTGGAGCTAATGTTCTCGCTGCTCTCCTGGATAGGGTCGAAGGCTTCCACTGTGTAGCCATACTTTGGTGCGAGCTGCTCCAGTAGCCGAAAGTCACCCTTGGCCATCCGCCCAAAGCGGTGATCTTTTCCAACCACAAAGTGGCGTACTTTGTAATCCTCGGCCAGGAAGCGAACAAACTCCTCGGCCTCTATGGCTGCTAGGGTCTCATTAAACTCCTGAACAATGAAATAATCGACTCCCAACTTGGCAATCAGCTCCGATTTCTCGGGAAGGGTGGTGAGAAAAAAGAGGTTTCCTGGATCTTTGCCCAGCACCAAACGAGGGTGTGGCCAAAATGTCATTACTGCCGATCGAAAGCCGAAAGCGTTGGCTTTGGCAATGGTTCTGTTGATAAGGGTTTTGTGGCCTTGGTGTACGCCGTCGAAGAAGCCGAGGGTAAGAACCAGTCCGGAGTTGTTGGTGATATTTTCGGGGAGGTTTACTATTTCCATGTTGTTGAGCGGGGGCTTTCTAAAACCTCCAGTGCAAATTTAGGCTATTTGGATTCTTGTGAAAGAGGTATTTGGAAAAAGAATTAGCAGAGTTGCCGTTAGCAATAATTATTGTTTTAGTTGGGTTGCCTTTGTGTTTAAAGATCTTATGGAAGCCTTTACAAAGGTATATCCATCGGGTTGGTGGACAATAGAACCATTATCCTTAAACGTTCTCCCGGCTGGCGGAGCGGTCATCTCCGTTCCTCAACCTTATAGCCTTGCTTTTACTTAACAGTTGCCAATCCGCCAAGTTTGGCTCAAACAATGTAATGATCTATTTCATTTTCTTTAATAATTTAGGGTATAGCTCATTTTTGACCCACAAAAAATTTGGCTCTATGTTCAATATTTTTTTGTAGTATTCTTTTGCATTTTTGTAGTCATTCAATTCAGTATATGCTATTGCAATCATTGATAACAGACTTAAATAATTCCAATCTTCTTTTATTTGACTCTGATTTTTTTCCATAAGTTTCTCGGCCTTTATGTAATATTTTAAGGCCTCCGATTTTGAACCACCAAACACTGCCGGCATGTAGTATTGCGAATTTGCAAATTGAATAAAGCCATATGGGTTTTCAGCATCTTGTTTCATAGATAATTTAGCACAGTCAACACTTTTAGGCCCTATAAACGGCGCTTTAAGTTTATTTAGCCCAATTTTGTATCCGTAAAATGCTGATTTGTATGAATTAATCCATGATGGCTTATAGCCCGATTTTTCTAGAACTGCGATATTTGATTCGCCCAACTGAATATATTGTTCTGCCACATCATTCTTTTTATAACCGATGCACCATCCAATATAGCCATACTGGTAATTGATTAATTCCAATCGAAAGTCGTTGCTCTTAGTTTTTTGTTGGTTCATTTCATCAATCACGCTCTTCCAAAGGTTCATATCATTGCTAATATATGCCTTGTAAACGTCAGTTTTGTGCGATGCTTTAACAAGAGAGAAACTAAACAGCATTATTAAAAGCATTATAAAATGTTTCTGCCTTTCCATTAGTATTGGTTGTTAGTTTGCGAGTTATATGCTTTTTTCTCAGTCTAATATATTTTTTTCATCCTTTCTCGCATCAATAAATTGAAGAGAATAAGGCTAAAAGCATAGCCGAAATCTTCAATCGGAATGGTTAAAAAACGTATTCCTAAATTCGCGCTATTGTTATACCAAACTACTGGTTCATCTATAAAACTGCCAGTTAAAATGGCGTTCACTATTAAAAATGGAATAAGTATTGCTAAAAAAGTAAGATAAAAACTATTGATTATCTTCGTTTTATCGAAATATGAGAGGGCCAATACAATTATCACTAAACTAAAGATGTAGACTGTATAAATTTTGTTTAAATTAAACAATACAATTGCCAATGAGATAATAATTAGAAAAAAGGATACGTAGTTGGCCAACGTAGTTTTCAACCGAAATTTGGTGAAATATAACACTATTGAATCATGTAAGAATATACTGGCATAGGGGATAACAATAAAAAACAGCCATTCTTCCATCGGTAAACCAAACCAAATATTTGAGGAATGATAATTTGCATTGAAGCCCCAAATGCCTAGTCGAGTAAAGTAAATATCAACGGCAATATAGATTACTGCCACTACAATAATTGAAGGCATCAGGTATTTCCATTGCTTATAAAACTGAAGCTTTTTATCGAAGCTTAAAGCTAGCGGAACAACTATGGAACCAAGCAGCAATAGTAAATATAGAGTCATCTTTTACGATTTTAAGAATTTTAATGGAAACACCAATAATCCATAATTGTTAAAATCTTGCTTGTTTTTGGGCTTGTGGTGTGCTGTATGTGCTTTAATAACTGCTTCGATAAAGAAGTTGTGCTTTCCCTGTAAAAAAGAAATTTTTATCCGATTGTGTATTATTATATCGTGAATTGCAAAGTAAGTAAAGCCATAAAGTGTAATCCCAACGCTGACAAATACCATGGGCATAGATTGAATTGAGAATCCAACTATCATTAATATAATTGCAGGAATCGCATATACCAGAAAGAACAAATCGTTTTTTTCTAAGAGCTTGTCTTCTGTATTTAGAGGCAAGCCCTGTAAGTTGTCTTTTCGATGATGGTCAATATGCCAATTCCATAAAAAGCCATGCATGACATATTTATGGTTCGACCATGCAACAAATTCCATGAAGAAATAGGCTAGGATGAGCAGAACTATGTTTACCATACTATAATAGATTTGTTCGAAGGTTTATGCTGGTGCTAATCATCCAGCGTGTTTCGATGTATGAATAGTTATTTCTGAAATTGCTATTTAGCAATCTGGCATTTATTCTCAAAATTTCAGTTCCTTTTTCCATAAAGTAAATGCAATAGTTTCACCCATTACTGAACATATATACGATACTAACCGCTTGTAGACTAATAAAACTGGCATGTTTGTGCCCGAATTTGTGTGCCTAGAAAGGTAAATATAGTAAAAGTTCTCTAATAGGACGCGATGGAGAGCAAGGCCAAAGGGTGGCACAACTTCGACCGTTTTGTCTAAATCGTTGACGAACGGCAATTGGATATTCCGGCGATACCAGCTCTCTCCGTTAGGAATTAAGATAAACTGACTTGAGAGCTTGTATCGTTACAAGCATCAAACGCCAATAATATAGTGTTTGGTTGGAATTCTTATTACGTGGATCGTAAAATTGGCAGGGATAAACTTTTTGGTAAGCCTTGCGCTAGTGTTCTGCTAGCGCAGGCTTACCAGTAAGTTTGTTTATGAACTTTCAGGTATCGTTATGCTGGTGGTGTGCTTTCGCAGTTCGATACAACGGCATCAATTTGCACCAATGCATCCATTGGGATAGCTGAAACGCCAACTACTGTTCGTGCAGGAAGATCGCTCTTGAAGAATGATTTATACACCTCGTTTACAGCTTCTATATCAGCAATATTCTTAAGCTGGATATTTACTTTAACTACATCGTCCATAACGTGGTCGACACTTTCCACAATTGCCTTGATGTTTTGTAGGCATTGCTTAGCTTGCTCTTTTACTCCACCAGCAACCACTTCGTTCGTTTTTGGGTTCAATGGTAGCTGACCTGAAATATGATTGTAGTGCGAAAAAGCTACCGTGTGTGCGTATGAAACTTTTGGTGCATTCTCCGTATTGTTTGCTTCTATCACTAGCAGGCGGGTATCTTCAGGGAGTTGTGGAGGCGTACCATCGCCGTGCGACACTACCGCATCAATTTGTACCAACGCGTCCATAGGCAAGCCCGAAGCGCTAACTATTGACCGTGTAGGAACGTAGGTTGGGAAAAATTTGGCACAAGCTTCGTTTACAGCCTCAATATCCGAGATGTTTTTAATGAATATTGTTGTTTTTACAACATCATTCATAACGTGGTTGATACTCTCCAAAACCGCTTTAATGTTGCTTAAGCACTGTACCGCCTGCTCTTTGGCACCACCCGCTACAATTTTGCCCGATTTAGGATCGATTGGTAGCTGAGCTGAAATGTTGTTGTAATGCGAAAAGGCTACAGTTTGTGTGTATAAGCCTTTTGGAGCATTCTCTGTGTTTCGTGCAACTTTTATGAGAGCGCAAGGAATTTGAGGTGTGGTGCCTTCGCCGTTTGAAATAATTGCTTCAATTTGCACCAATGCATCCATAGGTAAAGCCGCAACTGCAACCGTTGTCCTTGTTGGAAGATAGCTATTGAAGAAGGTTGTGTATACTTCGTCTACAGCCTTAATGTCGGAGATATTTTTAAGGAATATGGTGATTTTAACAACATCGTCCATAACGTGGTCGATGCTTTCTACAATTGCTTTAATGTTTACTAAGCACTGCTTTGCTTGCTCTTTTACATCACTACCGACAATTTTGCCCGTTTTAGGGTCGATAGGTAGCTGCGCTGAAAAATTGTTGTAATGCGAAAACGCTACAGTTTGGGTAGCTGCCGAACACTTTGGTGCATTCTCTGTGTTCCTTGAATTTTTTATGATAACTCCACTCATACTAACTTCTCTTTTTAGGGTTTATTACTAGGTTTTTTATTAGGATGACAAACCTAGCAAAAAAAATCAATTTTTTTTCACCATCTAACTATGGCTAAGCAATTAATCTGTTACAGTTTTTGGGTTGGCAAACTTTACAAATCCCTAATAAATGAGTGGTGTGAGAGGCTCTCCCGGTCGGCTTAGGTGGCGGGGCTGTTTATTCGATAAGTGGTTCGTGCTTCTTTCAATTTCATTTGTCGATTAGGTCAATAAATTCAATTCCTCCAATTCGTCCGTCTTTTAGCAAGTCAATTACAATGTCTCCTTTTTCTTTCTGTTCGATAACCATACACTCGTCATATTGCCAGTTTGAACCAGGTTTGTTTGGTTTAATGTCTGAGGCAACGAAGCAATAATAACCGATACTTGACCAATATCCACCTTTTGAACTACGTAAAGCTTCAACAATGTCTTGTCTATCTGGTTCTTGTTCTTTTACCAGTTTGATAATGTTTTCTATGTCGATATTGTCATTCATAGCATGACCATTAACGTTTGATAGTCGATTGCGTTTGGGCGCTTGAACCTGCTTTCTTATCCCACGGTAGTAAAGTAAGCAAAAAGCGTTACGAACTCCAAATGTGGCATCAGCCCAAATGTAATTAACTAGCTGTGTGCGCTTTGAATGGTAAATATACTAAAAGTTCTGGCTCTATTCAGTGATAATGTTGTTGCAAAAATTTGCTTATCTTAGTGGAAAGTCTCTATGATATGACAATAATTGAACAAATCCGAGAACTCGCAAAACAGTTGACAGAACAAGAGCGCGTTACGGTAATGCGGGAGCTGAAAAATACGGATGCATCACTTACGGCTCAGCTGGGGGAGGCGAAAGTCTGCCCCCACTGCTCGAGCAGCATGATCATTAAGCACAGCATGTTCAATGGGAGGCAGCGCTCCAAGTGCAAAACGTGCGGCAAGACCTTTACTATGCTTACCGGAACGCCCATACACGGGTTGAAAAAGGTTTCACTTTGGCAGGATTACTG